>NZ_WMLF01000052.1 GCF_014156695.1 Streptomyces durbertensis
GCCGCGGACGGGTCGGGGGCGGGCGGCGCTGTTGTCGTCCGCGCGGTGGTCTCCTCGGACGCGGCCGGTGCGATGTCGGCGGTCAGCCGGCGGACCCGCCCGGGCAGCGCGTGGCTGTTCGCCTCGGCGACGGTTCCGGGCAGGGCGGGGGCGGTGCCGCCGCCGGTGGTGGTGCCGACCGGGTGCAGCGGGTCGGGGCGGTCCGGCAGCAGGGTGCGCGGAAGGGTGACGACGGCGGTCACGCCGCCCTGCTTCTGCACCCGCAGTTGGACCCGCATGCCGTGCCGGGCGGCCAGCTTGGCGACGACGTACAGGCCGATGCCGAACGCGCTGTCGCCGTCCTGCGCGGGCGGGTCCTGCCGGTCCGGTTCGCCCAGGCGCGCGTTCAGCTCCTCCAGGCGCTCGGTGGTCATGCCGATGCCGGAGTCGGAGACGGACAGCATCACCTCGCCGTTCTCCAGCAGCCAGCCGGAGAGCTGCACCTCCGCCTCGGGCGGGGAGAACGCGGTGGCGTTCTCCAGCAGTTCGGCGACGAGGTGGCTGACGTCGTCGGCGGCGAAGCCGGCGACCTGGGCGTGCGGCGGGAGCGCGGCCAGTTCGACGCGCTCGTAGCGTTCGATCTCGCTGATCGCGGCGCGCAGCACGTCGAGCAGCGGCACCGGCCCGGGGTGGTGCCCGGCGGGGTGTTCGGCGCCGGCGAGCAGCAGCAGGTTCTCGCCGTGGCGGCGCATGCGGGTGGCGAGGTGGTCGAGCTTGAAGAGGGTGGCCAGGCCCTCGGGTTCGTTCTCGCGTTCCTCCATGGCCTCCAGCTGGGCGAGCTGGCGTTCGGCCAGGTTGAGGTTGCGGAGGGCGAGCTGGACGAACGTGCTGTGGACGGCGCCGTCGAGTTCGCCGAGCCGCTCGGTGAGGGCGGTGACCTCGGCGCGCAGGCTGTCGCGTTCGGCGGCGAGCTTCTTGCGGCCGCCGGCCTGGCGGACCGCGTCCGCCTCGGCCGTCTCGGCGCGTTCGCGAAGCTGGACCGCGGTCTCCCGCAGCTCGTTGAGGGACCGGATGACGTCGGCGTACTCGTCGTCGCGGCCGGTGAAGCGGATGGGTTCCTCGCCGGTGGGGTCGGCGGCGAGGCGGCGGCCGCCGAGGCGTGCGACGGCCAGCGGACGGGTCGTGGACCGGGCCGCGTAGACGCCGGCGCCGACGGCGAGCAGCAGCGCCGCGCCGACGAGGCCGACGCGGATCTGGAGCGCGGTGACGTCGTCGGCACGCAGCTGTTCGAGCCGGGTGACCTCGGCGCCGGCGAGCGAGGACTCGACGCTGCGCATGTGCGTGACGCGGGCGGTGAGGGTGGCGTCGACGCGGTCGGCGTTGAAGCCCTGGGCGTCCGGGCCGAGCCGGCCCTGGGCCGTCATCCGTTCCAGGTACCGCTCGGCGGTGGTGACGTCGCCGCCGGTGACGGTGGTGCGGAGCTTCTCGCGGACGCGTTCCTGCGCGGTCTGTTCGAAGTCGGCGGCGGCCGACAGTTCACGGAACCGGGCGAGTTGGGCGGCGGAGGTGAGTTCGGGCTGTTCGCCGCCGCCGGCGAGGGCGCCGAGCAGCAGGCCGCGGGTGGCGGAGGCCTGTTCGGTGGCGCGGCCGAGGAAGGGCAGCGCGTGGGCGGCGGAGGGGGTGCCGTCGGCGGCGTGCTCGGCGGCGCGCGGCGGGGTGCGGCGGGCGGTCTCGGCGGCGATGTCGCCGAGCGCCTGGATCGCCTCGGTGTAGGCGGTGTGGACGGCGCGGGCGTCCTTCTGTCCGCCGTCGGCGGTCTCGGCGCGCTGCCGGGCGTCGGGCAGCCGGTCGAGCAGGGCCCGGGTGGCGGTGGGCAGTTCGGGGCGCAGCTCGGTGAGCCGGCTGTCGACCTTGGCCTGGAGGCCCTTGGTGTCGGCGAGCGCGGCCGCCGCCTCCTCGTCGGTGGCCCCGTCCGTCCCCGTTCCGTCCTGACCAGTCTCCTGGCCGGTTCCCGGGGCGCCGGGCACGGCGGGCCGGCCGTCGACGGGGTTCTGCGGGAACTCTCCGTCTCCGACGCCGGGCTGGCCGGGGACCGCGGGCTCGGGGAGGGTGTCGCCGGTGGCGCCGCGGGCGGCGACGGCCCTCACCTGGGCGTCGCGTTCGTCGGCCAGCGCGTGCGCGAGGGAGATGGCGCGTTTGCCGGTCTCCGCCCGGGTGACGAGGTCATGGGACTCGGACAGGTCGGCCGACGCGGCGAGGATGACCGGTGTGCCGGCGGCGCCCACCGCGGCGGCGCACAGGACCACCGAGGCGAGGAGCCGGTTGCGCACCCTGGCGCGCTTCCGGTTGTCGCCGGAGGTGGCGTCCTGCTGCTGACTGCTGTTGCGGAGTCGCTTCGTCCCCACCCGTGCTCGCATTCTCGCTACCGCGGGCTGGCGGGTGCCAGCCGGCGAACGTCCTCTGTGCGGCATGAGTCCGCTCCGCCCCACCGACGGCGTCTGACCCTTTCAAGCGCCGTCGTGGGTTGGCTTGGCTTCCTCTGCCGGGCCACCTGAAGGAGTGAACATCACTTTCGAGTGAGTGAACAAGCTGGGGGTGGTGAACCGTTGTCGGAGCGTGAGACGGAGGGGTTGGCCACCCGGTGTGCGCCATGGCAGGATGCGCGCCCGCACCCGGCACGGAGTGAGCGATTCCGGTGCAGTCCGGGTCGGGACGGTCGACTCGCCGCGAGTCGACCGAGGTGCCGGTGGCCGGATATCGACGCTCCGCCGGGCGGCGTCGGGTAGCTGCCCGGGGGGCGGCAGACTTGGCGCCATGCGCATCGAGCTGGTGACCGAACCGGGCGACCACGCCGTTCCCAACGAGGACTACGCGGCGGTGGGTTCAACCGCCTCCGGGCTGGGTGGAACGCTGGTCGTGCTCGACGGGGTGACACCGCCGGCGGTGGACCACGGCTGCTCACACGGCGTGTCCTGGTACGTGTCACGACTGGGTGGGACGTTGCTGGAACTGTCCGGTTCGCACCCGGAGCTGACACTCACCCAGTGCCTGGCCACGGCCATCTCCCGTACCGCCGACGCGCATTCCCCAATCTGTGACCTTTCTCACCCTCGCACTCCGCAGGCAACCGTCGTGCTGGCGCGCTGGTCGGCGGACCACGACGGGCGGGAGGGGTCGGTGGAGCACCTGGTGCTCTCCGACTCCGTGCTGCTGCTGGAGGATCCGTCGGGGGCGGTGCGCCCGGTGCTCGACCCACGGTTGGACGAGCTGCTGCCGACGGTGCGCGGGCTGCCGCAGGCGGAGCGGGTCCGCCGGATCGAGGCGCTGCGCAACCGTCCGGGCGGTTTCCACACCGCGGCGGCGGAACCGTCGGTGGCCGAGCTGGCCGTCACCGGCAGCACCCCGCGCGGCCGGGTGCGGTCGCTCGCCGCGCTGACGGACGGCGCCACGCGGTGGAGCGAGGTGTTCGGGCTGGGCGACTGGTCGGCGCTGCACGCGGCGCTCCGCAAGGAGGGACCGCGCGCGGTGGTCGCCCGGGTGAGGGCCGAGGAGCGCGCGGCCGCCGCGGGCGGAGGTCGGGCGTACGGCAAGACACACGACGACGCCACGGCCGTGCTGGTGGAGCTGCCCGGCGCGGGCTGAGCAGACCGGGCCGCCGGGCGGGCACGCGGCCGGGCGGGATCAGTCGGCGAGCGGGCCGTGCGCGTTGAACTGGTGGAGCAGCCGGGCGAGTTCCGCGACCTCGCGGCGGTCCCAGGCCGCGAGGGCGCGGACGAAGCGCCCTCTGCGCGCCCGCCGCACACCGGTGAAGCGTTCACGGCCGGTTTCGGTCAGCCGGACGAGCGAGGCGCGGCCGTCGGCCGGGTCCGGCTCCCTGGTGACGAGGCCGAGCACTTCCAGCGAGCGCAGCTGGCGGCTCATCGTGGCCTTGCCGACGCCGAAGTAGCCGGCCAGCTCGGTGGCGCGCTGCGGCCCGGCGTCGTGCAGCCGCAGCAGCAGCCCGTAGGCGGCGGGTTCGAGGTCGGGGTGGACCTCGCGGGCCATCGCGCCGGAGGCCGCGCGGGCCCGTCGGAAGAAGACGGAGAGTTCGCGTTCGAGGTCGAGGAACTCCGGGACCTCGCGGCACTCGGGCGGGCCTTCGGCGCCCGTGCCGTGCGGAGCCGGCCGCTCGGCCGGGTCCGTCCGGTGGTCGTCCGGCCCCGGTGGCGTCCGGCCGTCCGCGCTGCCGTTGTGCACCCGTCCACGCCTCTCCGGGCGGTCGCCGCCCGACGCTGCTCGTCCCGACGGGTGGTGGCCGGTGGCCCCGGGTTCCCGTCACCGCGCGGCCCCGCACGGTCGGTCCAGTATTCCGCAGCCGGGCCGCGGCGTCCGGTCCGCGACGCCCGTGCCGCCGGCCGCCGGAACGGCGGCGGGGACAACCCCGCAGCGCCCGCCGGGGACGCGGGTAGGAAAGTGCGGGCATGCGCCACGCCCGCTCACACGTCCGGACACTGCTGCGCGGCGATGGCCGGTGTGGTGGAGAGCCGCTGCGCGGCCCACCCGGACGGCTGTCCCGACCGGGCCGGGCTCTTCGAACCGCGGTTCGCCGAGAACCTGCTGCCGGTCCCCGACGGCGGCAGCTCCGGTCTCGTGATCGACTTCTGCCCGTGGTGCGGGGCGCGCCCGCCGGAGAGCCGGCGGGACGGCTGGTTCGACGAGCTTGAGCGCCTGGGCCTCGATCCGGACGTGGACGCGCCGCCGGCGGAGTACACCGACGACCGCTGGTGGCGCGGCGGAACGTCCGGGGGCTGAGGGCCGGGCTCAGCGGCGGGTTCGGAGGGAGGCGGCGGCCGATCCGCGGCGCTGGTAGCGCCGGAGCAGCGGCCACAGGGCGATACCGGCCAGGAACGCCAGCAGGTGGCCCCAGTCGACCACCGGGTCGGTGAGCGTCACCAGGTCGGAGACGATCATCGTGCCGACTCCGGCGACCAGCGTCCAGCGCAGCCACACCAGGTGCAGGACGCCGGCGAGCGCGGCGGCGCAGGCCAGCACGCCGTAGTCGATGCCGTACTCGAAGCGGCTGCGGGAGGACTCCGGGAGGTGGCCGAGCGCGACGGCGGCGGCCACCGTGAGCTGGGTGGCGAGCGTGGCGAAGAGATGCCCGGCGAGGAAGACGGCGGCCGTGCGCCAGCCGCCGACGCGGCGCTCCAGCGCGGTCAGTACGAGGACAAAGCCGACGGTGAAGACGGACAGCAGCGCGCCCTTGTAGAACAGGGCGCTGGCGAAGAGGACGAACAGGGGTTCCTGGGCGAGGTTCTCCACGTCCGCGCTGGCGCCGGAGAGCCAGCGGGTGACCTGCGCCGGGTCGCCGAGGTGGATGAACAGGGTGGTGCCCACCAGGACAAGCGTGTACCAGAAGGTGAACGGGGTGCCCTTGGGCGTCGGCAGCAGCCGCAGCGCGTGGACGTGGGGCGGGGGCGCGAGGCCGCCGCCGGCCGGAGCGGGGTCCGCCGCCGGGGTGGCCGACGGCGTCCGGCGTTCCGACTGGGTCGGCAGGGCGGGCCCGGCGTCGGTGCGCGTGTGACCGCGGTCGGTCCGTACCCAGGTGCGCATACCCGGCTCCCTCCGATACGAGGCGGCGGTCACCCGTTACGGTGCGGGCGGCGCCGAGTTCCCAGCCGCGTGTGAAAGTTCGATACCGATTCAATCACGTCGTCGGTCGTCAATGTCAGGGCTGAACGGCCCCGATGTCAACAATCCCGACGACGGGTCCCGACGACGGCGGCGTGAACCGTGGCGGAAGCTCCGGCGTGGACGGCGGTGTGGATCAGGATGTTCCCATGTCGTACTCATCTGGCTCACCGCGCACGACCGGCTCGGCCGGCTCGCCGCGCCGGACCGGCCCGGCCGGGGGCGGGTCGCCCGAGGTGCTGGACCGGCGGACGGGACCGGGCGGCGAGGTGGTGCTGCGCCGCCACGGCGACCTGCTGCAGATCATCGTCAACGGCTGCTTCCTCATGGACACCTCGGACGGGCGTTCCGAGCGCGTGCTGGTCCGGTCGGCGCTGGCCGGGTTGCCGCGCGGGACGGCTCCCGACGCGCCGCGGCTGCTGATCGGCGGCCTCGGTGTCGGTTTCTCCCTCGACGAGGCGGCGTCGCAGCCCCGGTGGGGTTCGATCACGGTGGTCGAGCGGGAGCCGGCGATCCTCGACTGGCACCGGAGAGGGCCGCTCGCGGAAGTCTCCGGCAGGGCGCTGGCCGACCCCAGGACCCGGCTCGTGAAGGCGGACCTGCTCGACTTCCTGCGCGCCCCGGCGCCGGACGCCGACCGCTACGACGCGCTCTGCCTGGACATCGACAACGGCCCCGACTGGACGGTCACCGAGGGCAACGAGGGCCTCTACTCCCCCGCCGGACTGGCCGCCTGCGCGGCCCGGTTGAACCCCGGCGGAGTGCTCGCCGTGTGGTCGGCGCGGCCCTCCCCCGCCTTCGAGGACGCATTGCGGCATTCCGGATACCAGCGGGTTGCGACCGAAGAGATCCCGGTCGTCCGAGGCGTCCCGGACGTGGTGCACCTCGCGGTCCGACCGGCGTAGCCCGGGCCCCCGCGACCCCCTTAGTCTGCTGCCCTGGCATCCCACGTGAAGCACAGGGCGGGCGGTATGGAGCACAGGGACACGGCGCACACCCAGGGCGGGGAGACCGCGGTCACCCCGGGCGCACAGCGCCGGGTTCTGGTCGTCGAGGACGATCCGACGATCGTGGAGGCCATCGCGGCCCGGCTGCGCGCGGAGGGCTTCAGCGTGCAGACGGCGGGCGACGGTCCGGCGGCGGTGGCCGCCGCCGAGAGCTGGCAGCCGGACCTGCTGGTGCTGGACGTCATGCTGCCGGGCTTCGACGGTCTTGAGGTGTGCCGCCGGGTGCAGGCCCAGCGTCCGCTGCCGGTGCTGATGCTGACGGCGAGGGACGACGAGACGGACATGCTCGTCGGACTGGGCGTCGGCGCGGACGACTACATGACCAAGCCGTTCTCGATGCGGGAGCTGGTGGCGCGGGTGCACGTGCTGCTGCGGCGGATGGAGCGCGCGGCGGTCGCCGTGGCCTCGCCGCGCACGGGCACGCTGCGGCTGGGCGAGCTGGAGATCGACCACGCCCAGCGGCGGGTCCGGGTCGGCAGCCGGGACGTGCACCTGACACCGACCGAGTTCGACCTGCTGGTGTGCCTGGCGGGTTCGCCGCGCGCGGTGCTCTCCCGGGAGCAGCTGCTGGCGGAGGTGTGGGACTGGGCGGACGCCTCGGGCACCCGCACGGTCGACAGCCACATCAAGGCGCTGCGCCGGAAGATCGGCGCGGAGCGGATACGCACGGTGCACGGCGTGGGGTACGCGCTGGAGTCGCCGTCGCAGGCCGCCGACGGGCTGTGAGCCGGGCCGGAGGTCCGTCGTGACGGAGGTGGAACCGTCCGGGCCGGCGGCGGGTGAGGCGCCGGAGGGGTCGTCCGCGCGGGAGCGGGTGTCGCTGCGGGCTCGCGCGTGGCAGGCGCTGCGGCCGTTCGACCCGTTCCGGTCGGTGAAGGCGGCGCTGGCCGCGCTGGTGATCCTCTCGGTGGGCATCACCACCTTCCTGATCTTCGTCGCGTTCCACGCGGCGATCGAGCTGCGGGTGATCGCGATCTTCGCGGTGATCGCCTCGCTGCTGCTGACCCAGTTCGTCGGGCACGGGCTGGTCGGCCCGCTGGACGAGCTGACGGTGGCGGCAAGGGCGATGGCCCGGGGCGACTACGCGCGGCGGGTCCGCTTCGACCGCAGGGACGAGCTGGGCGAGCTGGGCACGACGTTCAACAGCATGGCCGCCGACCTGGAGGCGGTGGACCGGCACCGCAAGGAGCTGGTCGCCAACGTCTCCCACGAGCTGCGCACGCCGATCGCCGCGCTGCGGGCCGTGCTGGAGAACGTGGTGGACGGCGTCTCGGACGCCGACCCGGAGACGATGCGCACGGCGCTGCGGCAGACCGAACGGCTGAGCGGTCTGGTCGAGCACCTGCTCGACCTGTCGCGGCTGGACAACGGGGTCGTACCGCTGCACGCCAGGCCGTTCGAGGTCTGGCCGTATCTGTCGAGCGTGCTGAAGGACGCCAACACGGCCAAGGGACCGGCCCACGCCCGTACGGACGTCCACCTGCACCTGGACGTCTCGCCGCCGGAGCTGGTCGGCTACGCCGACATCGAACGACTGCGGCACGTGGTGTCCAACCTCGTCGACAACGCCGTGAAGCACTCCCCGCCGCACGGCCGGGTGACGCTGCGCGCCCGGGGCTCGGAGCAGCCGCAGGGGCTGGTGCTGGAGGTGCAGGACGAGGGGCCCGGCATCCCGGAGTGCGACCGGGACCGGGTGTTCGAGCGGTTCGGCCGGGCGGCCACCGCCCCCCACGGCAAGGACGGCGGGACGGGCCTCGGGCTGGCCATCGCGCGCTGGGCGGTGGATCTGCACGGGGGCGGTATCCGGGTCGCCGAGTCGCCGCGCGGCTGCCGGATGGTCGTCACCCTCCCGGGCCCCGTCCGGGAGGACGACTGACGTAGGGTCGTCGATCGGAAGCAACCGTTCCGCTGCTTCCCGGCGTCTCACTCGTCACCTGGGCGGGGGTAAGGCTCGCGCAAAGATGCGCCCGAGCCTCGGTCGCGTGCACCCTGACGTGCCAAAACTCAATGTGTTTCCCGCCGTCACCGGCGCCGAAACCAATGAATTTGTGTGACGTACGCGACGTGAGGCCGGTGTGGACTGCACCGAACGGCTCGCAAGGCGTAGCCTTGATTCCCGCTGTCCATCACCATGTGAAGCGGAAGAGGGCGGTTGCCGCCGTGTCGTCACAGTCCCCGAAGACCTCGAGCATCTCGACCGACCAGGACGGGCAAGGGAAGACTCCCGACGCCGGTTTCGGTCCCAACGAATGGCTCGTCGACGAGATCTACCAGCAGTACCTCCAGGACCCGAACTCCGTAGACCGGGCCTGGTGGGACTTCTTCGCCGACTACAAGCCGGGGAAGACGACGGGCGACACGCCCGCGCGGCCCGCTGAGACGGCGGCGCAGGCCCCCGCTCAGCCCGCTCCCACCAGCGCCGCGCCGGCGACCCAGCCGCAGCGCGCCGAGCCGGCGAAGGCCGAGCCCGCCGCGCGGCCCGCCGCCGCGCAGCCCCCCGCCCAGCAGGCGAAGGCCCAGGCTGCTCCGGCCCAGGCCGCGGCGCCCGCCAAGCCGGCTCCGGCGAAGGCGGCTCCCGCGAAGGCCGCTCCGGCCAAGGCGGCCCCCGCCAAGGGCGCCGACGACGCGGAGAAGCCCGCCGGCCCCGAGCTGGTGACGCTGCGCGGCCCGAGCGCCGCCGTCGCGAAGAACATGAGCGCGTCGCTGGAGCTGCCGACGGCCACGTCCGTCCGCGCGGTGCCGGTGAAGCTGCTGTTCGACAACCGCATCGTCATCAACAACCACCTCAAGCGCGCCCGCGGCGGCAAGGTCTCCTTCACCCACCTCATCGGCTACGCCATGGTCCAGGCCATGAAGCTGATGCCGTCGATGAACTGGTCCTTCGCCGAGAAGGACGGGAAGCCGACGCTGGTCAAGCCCGAGCACGTGAACCTCGGTCTGGCCATCGACCTGGTGAAGCCGAACGGCGACCGCCAGCTTGTCGTGGCCGCCATCAAGAAGGCCGAGACGCTCACCTTCTTCGAGTTCTGGCAGGCCTACGAGGACATCGTCCGCCGCGCCCGCGCGAACAAGCTGACGATGGACGACTTCACCGGCGTCACCTGCTCGCTGACCAACCCGGGCGGCATCGGCACCGTGCACTCCGTGCCGCGGCTGATGCCGGGCCAGTCCGCGATCATCGGCGTGGGCGCCATGGAGTACCCGGCGGAGTTCCAGGGCACCTCCCAGGACACCCTCAACCGCCTGGGCGTCTCCAAGGTCATGACGCTGACCAGCACCTACGACCACCGGGTCATCCAGGGTGCGCAGTCCGGCGAGTTCCTGCGGGTGATGCACCAGCTGCTGCTCGGCGAGAACAACTTCTACGACGACATCTTCGAGGCCCTGCGGATCCCCTACGAGCCGGTCCGCTGGAACCGGGACATCGACGTCTCCCACGACGACGAGGTCACCAAGGCCGCCCGGGTCTTCGACCTGATCCACTCCTACCGGGTCCGCGGCCACGTCATGGCCGACACCGACCCGCTGGAGTACAAGCAGCGCAAGCACCCCGACCTGGACATCGCCTCGCACGGCCTCACCCTGTGGGACCTGGAGCGGGAGTTCGCGGTCGGCGGCTTCGCCGGCAAGTCCATGCTGAGGCTGCGCGAGATCCTCGGCGTGCTGCGCGACTCGTACTGCCGCACCACCGGCATCGAGTACATGCACATCCAGGACCCCAAGCAGCGCAAGTGGATCCAGGACCGGGTGGAGCGCCCGCACTCCAACCCCGAGCGCGAGGAGCAGCTGCGCATCCTGCGCCGGCTCAACGCGGCCGAGGCGTTCGAGACGTTCCTCCAGACCAAGTACGTCGGCCAGAAGCGGTTCTCGCTGGAGGGCGGCGAGTCGGTCGTGCCGCTGCTGGACGCGATCATCGACTCGGCGGCCGAGTCCCGGCTGGACGAGGCCGTCATCGGCATGGCCCACCGCGGCCGGCTGAACGTCCTGGCGAACATCGTCGGCAAGTCCTACGCGCAGATCTTCCGGGAGTTCGAGGGCAACCTCGACCCGAAGTCGATGCACGGCTCCGGCGACGTGAAGTACCACCTGGGCGCCGAGGGCACCTTCACCGGCCTCAACGGCGAGCAGATCAAGGTCTCGCTCACCGCGAACCCCTCGCACCTGGAGGCCGTCGACCCGGTCGTGGTGGGTGTGGCCCGCGCCAAGCAGGACATCATCGGCAAGGGCGGCACGGACTTCACCGTCCTGCCGATCCAGCTGCACGGTGACGCGGCGTTCGCCGGCCAGGGCGTGGTCGCCGAGACGCTGAACATGTCGCAGCTGCGCGGCTACCGCTGCGGCGGCACCGTGCACATCGTCATCAACAACCAGGTCGGCTTCACGGCGGCGCCCGAGGCGGCCCGCTCGTCGATGTACTGCACCGACGTGGCGCGGATGATCGAGGCCCCGATCTTCCACGTGAACGGCGACGACCCGGAGGCCGTGGTCCGGGTGGCCCGGCTCGCCTTCGAGTTCCGCCAGGCGTTCAACAAGGACGTCGTGATCGACCTGGTCTGCTACCGCAGGCGCGGCCACAACGAGTCGGACAACCCCTCGTTCACCAACCCGCGGATGTACAACCTGATCGACAAGAAGCGCTCGGTGCGCAAGCTGTACACCGAGTCGCTGATCGGTCGCGGCGACATCACCATGGAGGAGGCCGAGCAGGCCCTCCAGGACTTCCAGGGCCAGCTGGAGAAGGTGTTCAGCGAGGTCCGCGAGGCGGCGGTGACGCCGGCCCCGGCGGAGGCCCCGGTGCCGCAGGCGGAGTTCCCGGTCGCGGTCGAGACGGCCGTCAGCCCGGAGGTCGTCAAGCGGATCGCCGAGTCCCAGGTGAACATCCCCGACCGGGTCACCGTGCACCCGCGGCTGCTCCCGCAGCTCCAGCGGCGCGCGGCGATGGTCGAGGACGGCACCATCGACTGGGGCATGGGCGAGACGCTGGCCGTCGGTTCGCTGCTGATGGAGGGCACCCCGGTCCGGCTCGCCGGCCAGGACTCCCGGCGCGGCACCTTCGGCCAGCGGCACGCGGTCCTCATCGACCAGAACACCGGCGAGGACTACACCCCGCTGCTGTACCTCTCCGAGGACCAGGCCCGCTTCAACGTCTACGACTCGCTGCTCAGCGAGTACGCGGCGATGGGCTTCGAGTACGGCTACTCGCTGGCCCGCCCCGAGGCGCTGGTCATGTGGGAGGCGCAGTTCGGCGACTTCGTCAACGGCGCCCAGACGGTGGTGGACGAGTTCATCTCCTCCGCCGAGCAGAAGTGGAACCAGACCTCCGGCGTCACGCTGCTCCTGCCGCACGGCTACGAGGGCCAGGGCCCGGACCACTCCTCGGCCCGGATCGAGCGCTTCCTCCAGCTCTGCGCGCAGAACAGCATGACGGTCGCCATGCCGTCGCTGCCGTCGAACTACTTCCACCTGCTGCGCTGGCAGGTGCACAACCCGCACCACAAGCCGCTGGTCGTCTTCACCCCGAAGTCGATGCTGCGTCTGAAGGCGGCGGCCTCCCGCACGGAGGAGTTCACCACCGGCGGCTTCCGCCCGGTCATCGGCGACGTGCCGGTGGAGTCCGGCGAGGTGGACCCGTCGCAGATCCGCAAGGTCGTGTTCTGCTCCGGCAAGGTCTACTACGACCTGGACGCCGAGCGGCAGAAGCGCGGCGCCAAGGACACCGCGATCATCCGGCTGGAGCGGCTGTACCCGCTGCCGGGCCAGGAGATCCAGGCGGAGATGGCGAAGTACAGCGGCGCCGAGAAGTTCGTCTGGGCCCAGGAGGAGCCGGCGAACCAGGGTGCGTGGCCGTTCATCGCGCTCAACCTGGTCGACCACCTGGACCTGATCATCGGCTCCGAGCCGGTGCCGAACGCCGACCGGCTGCGCCGGGTCTCGCGCCCGTCGTCGTCCTCGCCGGCGGTCGGCTCGGCCAAGCGCCACCAGTCCGAGCAGCAGCAGCTGGTCACCGAGGTCTTCGACCTCTGACCGGCGCCCTCGCCGTACCGGTTGCGCCGTAGGGTGGGCCCGGGCCGAAGATCTTCTTCGGTCCGGGCCCGTCCGCGTTCCGGCGACGGCCCGCCCCCTGACCACCCACCACCCGACAACCGGAGCAGGACGTGTACTTCACCGACCGTGGCATCGAGGAACTGGAGAGCCGGCGCGGCGACGACGAGGTCACCCTCGGCTGGCTCGCCGAGCAGCTGCGGACCTTCGTCGACCTCAACCCCGACTTCGAAGTGCCCGTGGAGCGGCTGGCCACCTGGCTGGCCCGGCTGGACGACGAGGACGACGAGTGAGCCGGCACCGGGGCTGAGGCTGTGACGGTCCTGTCACACGGACGCCGTTGACGGACCCGAGACGCGATGTAACGTGGATGGCATGCCAGACGCGACATGTCGTGTCGCGTCGGTCGAGTCGCAGACAGGAGGCCTGCCGTGCCCGACCGGTCCGAGTGGTCCATCAGCGAACCGCAGAAGCTCAACGTCGACCGTCCCGTGGAGCGCGTGCGGATCGCGGTCGTGGGCGGCCGTGTGAACGTCGTCGGCGGGGAGCGGCCGACCGGGGACGCCCTGCTGGAGGTGACCGCCGTCGAAGGGCCACCGCCCAGGGTGACCTGGGAGGACGGCGCCCTCACCGTGGGCTATGACGACCTTCCCTGGCAGGACTTCCTCAAACTCACCGGCGGCCGGCCCGAGCGCCGGGTGGAGCTGACGCTCGCCGTGCCCGCCACCGCCCGGGTCCGGGTGGAGTCCGTCACCGCGCTCGCCGTGGTCTCCGGCGTCGCCGGCCACACCGAGGTGCGGGGCGTCACCGGCGACACCACACTCGTCGGGCTCGGCGGCCCGGTCCGGGCCGAGACGGTCTCCGGGGCGGTCCAGGCCCAGTCGGTCGCGGGCGACCTCCGCTTCACGTCCGTCTCCGGCGACCTCACCGTCGTCGACGGCCGGAGCGGCGTGGTGCAGGCCGAGACCGTGGGCGGCACCCTCGTCGTCGACGTCGCCGACCACGGCGGGCCGAGCGAGGTGACCCTGCGGTCGGTCTCCGGCGAGATAGCCGTACGCCTCGCCGAGCCCGCCGACGCGGTCGTCGACGCCGGCAGCGCCGGCGGGCCGCTCTCCTGCGACTTCGAGGAGCTGGACGTGGCCGGCCAGTGGGGCACGAAGCGCGTCACCGGCACCCTCGGCGCCGGCCGCGGCCGGCTGCGCGCCACCACCGTCTCCGGCCCGCTCGCCCTGCTCCGCAGGCCCGCGGACGAGGACTCCCCCCGCCCCACCACCCTCGTGAAGGACGCCTGACATGCCTCCAGTCTTCGCTCACGGCCGGCTGCGCCTGTACCTGCTGAAGCTCCTCGACGAGTCGCCCCGCCACGGCTACGAGGTGATCCGCCTCCTGGAGGAGCGCTTCCACGGCCTCTACGCGCCCTCCGCCGGCACCGTCTACCCCAGGCTCGCCAAGCTCGCCGCCGAGGGGTTGGTCAGCCAGACCACCGAGGGCGGCCGCAAGGTGTACTCGATCACCGACGCGGGCCGCGCCGAACTCGACGACCGCCGCGACGAACTCGCCGAGCTGGAGCTGGAGATACACGAGTCGCTGACCGCGCTCGCCGCCGAGATCCACGAGGACGTGCGCGGGTCCGTGCACGACCTGCGGCGGGAGATGGCCGCCGCCGCGCGGAGCAGCCGCACCGAACCGAGCCCGGGCGGTGGCGGCGAGGGCGGCGAGGGGCGTCCCTGGTACGACCAGGAGGCCTGGCGGCGGGCGAAGGACGAGGTCCGCAAGGCCAAACGCCAGTGGCAGGAACAGGCCAAGCGGGCCAGGGACGAGAGCCGGCAGGCCCGGCGCCAGGCCGAGGAGGCCGAGGAGCGGGCCAGGCGCGCCCGCCAGGAGGCCAAGGACGAGGTGCTGCGCGTCGCCCGCAGTGTGCAGGAGCAGGTGCAGGAGCGCGCCAAGGCCGGCGACTGGCAGGGAGCGCTCCGCGAGGGCATGGCCGAACTCGCCGACCAGCTCGGCTCGCTCGGCCGCCCCACCGAGGGTCAGCAGCACGGTGAGGAGGACCGCGGCGGCGAGGCACGCCCGGAGGGCGCCGCCGCCGGTCCGGTGACGATGGCCAAGGAGCCCGAGTGGGCGCGGGAGCCGGCCGGTGACTCCACCGACCCGGTCCGCGACCTGGAGCGGCTGCTGGACCGCTTCCGCGACGACGTCCGGGACGCGGCCCGCGACCACGGTGTCACCCCCGCGCAGCTGCGCGAGATGCGGCGCCACCTCTCGGCGGCCGCGGCCGCCCTCACCTCCGAACTCCACCGCTGAACCGCCCCCGGGCCCGGCGGCACCGGCGTCACCACCGACGCCGGGCCCCGGCTCCGGTCCCCTACAGCTCCTTGACGAACCAGTGGTCGCTGTACGGGCCGGTGGAGAACGGTGCGACCTCGCGGTAGCCGCGCGCGGCGTACAGCGCGCGGGCCTCCACCAGATCGGAGCGGGTGTCCAGCCGGATCACGCGCGCGCCGAGCCGCGCCGCCTCCGCCTCGGCCGCCGCCACCAGCGCCGAGCCGCCGCCGGTGCCGCGCCACGGCGGCCGGACGTGGACACGGGTCAGCTCGGCGGTCTCCGGTCCGGCAAACCGCACCCCGGCGCAGCCGGCCACCTCGCCGCCCCGGCGCCCGAGCAGGAAGACGCCGCCTGGCGGGGCGAGGTCGTCGCTCGGCTCGTCCGCCATGGCGGCGGCCACCTCGTCCTGCCGCGCCGGGCGGCCGTGGTAGCGCCCGACGATGTCCGTGTAGTAGGCGAGCAGGGCGGCCCGCGCCTCCGGCGACCCGACCGGCTCGGGCCGGATGATCCACTCCATGCCGACGATGATCGCACTTGTCGGTCTGCTCAGTCCCGTGGGCAGGGGTAGCCGTCGCCCCACTCGGTGATCTTGATGCGATTGCCGAAGTTGCCGCACTTCAGCGCGATGCGCGGGCCGTCGGACCTGTCGTCGACGACGTAGATCGGCTTGTCCACCGGGACGCGTACCGTGCGCCCGCCCGCGTAGAAGTCCAGCACGCCGGTGGCGCCCTGGATGTTGTTCTTGTTGCCCCGGAGCGTGGAGGCGACCGCCGTCCGGTGGAAGATCGTGCCGCCGGAGTCACGGGCGATGTTCACCGCGTGCGCCAGCACCTTCAGCGCGTCCCAACCCAGGGCGGGATGGCCGTCGTTCAGGATGTCGACCGTGTCGTCCTCGCCGAACTCCGCACGGTACAGGCGCACATAGGTCTCCGCCTCCTTCGTCGGCGCGTCGATGCCCGGCACGGCGTGCGCCATGTGGTGCAGGGTGAGCGCCGGATAGGTGGCGACCGGGTTCTCCTCCCGGATGAGGGAGTTGGTGAGATCGTCCCCGCCGAGCACGGTGACCCGGTCGTGGCACTCCGGGATGTCCGTGAAGTCGTCCAGGAACGCCAGCATCTCCCGGGCCCGGGCCGCCCAGAACACCACCGTCGCCGGCTGCTGCACGATCGCCGCGCACACCTGCCGGGCCAGGTCGTTGAGCGAACCGCCGTCCGGCGCGTGCTCGACGGCTGTGATCCGGTCGCCGATCTGACGCCGGAACTCGTCCCGGAAGCCGGTCGCCAGGTTCAGACTGTAGGGGTCGGCCGGGTCGTAGACGACCACGGCCGCCTCCGCGCGCTCCCGGTCCCCACTCTCGGTCCGCACGAACCTCTGGTGCTTGAGGAACGTCACGGCCGCCTGCGCCTCCCGGCGGTTCGCCGGGGCGATCTGGTAGTACTGCGGACTGATCTCGAGCATCGAGTCCGCGGTGGCCGAGGTGCCGACCATCGGAATACTCGCCGCGCCCAGCTCCCTGATGGCCTCCTTGGTGCCGGGCCGGCTCTGGCCGAGGCCGATCACCCCCACGATGTTCTCCCGGTTGGCGCGTTCGACGACCAGCCGCGCGACCTTCCCTCCCTCGTCGAACCTCGGCCCGGCGTTCGCGAGCAGCAGCCGGATGCCCACCTTCCGCGCGCTGTTCGCCGTCTCCCGCAGCAGTTGCCGCTGCTGGAGCGCGATACCGCGCAACTCCGGCAGCACCCCGCCCTCCACCAGCTCGCTGAACGTGGAGCCGGCGGTGAACGGCTGCATGACCACCACCGTGCGGACCTCGTGCTCGGGGCCGAGCTCGGCGACCTCGCGGTTGGTCTCATGGATGATCTTCAGGAGATCGTCGTACTGCTCGGAGCTGCCGGCGAAGCGGCTGCTCGCGTCGCTCAGACCAAGACAGCCGTGCCTGTCGGCGGCCAGGAACTGGCCGTCCGGGCAGGGCCGGTCCGAGTCGTCGAACATCGGCAGCGGCAGCCCGGCCGTGCCGGCCCCGGCGTACAGCGCGGCGAGCGCCGTGCCGGTCGCCGCCCACTGCACCGCCGCCGCCCTCGCCGGCGGCCGGCGCGGACCCGCCCGGTCCGGAAGCTTCGGATGCTCGCGCAACCAGCGGACGGCGGTCGGCGAGGGCTCCCCCGCCGGCGCGGTCGGCCGCACGGCGCGGCCCACCAGTGGCCCGCCCTCGCCGCGCAGCGCCTCGGCCGCCTCCGAGAGGTCCGCCACCACCTCGTAGCCGAGGGCGGCGCACGTCTCCTCCCCGCCGACCGCGACCACCACCGTGCCGGTGGTGCGGTGCTGCTGCACGGCGGCGACATAGGCCGCCAGGAAACCGCGCACCCGCTGCCCCTCCGCCCGCGCGCGGCGCCCACCGGCGGGCTCGGCGAGCAGCAGGACGTAACGGGTGGTGCGGCGGCGCCGCCACGCCGACAACCAGCGGCGGCCGAACGCCCGGTCCAGGTCGGCGAGCAGCGCCCGCGTCAGCACGGCGTCGACGTGCTCGGGCGTGTGCAGCCGGCCGCCTGCGGTGAGCTGTACGGCCGGCTGGTAGAAGTCCCGCTGGGTGGCGCCCAGCGCCGTCTTCGCCCAGTGCGCGAACCAGCCGCGCATCATCCGCCGGCCGATCAGCCGGCTCGACACCGGCTGCGCCACCACGCTCCACGCCCACAGCGCCAACTGCCCGAACCACGGCAGCACGTCACCCGGCGCGGGCGGCCCCGAGGGCCGGGCGGGATAGCGGGCCCGATGGACCAGGGCGCGTAACGCCGCCGCACGGGCCTCGCCGCCGCTCGGTGTCAGGTGGGCCTCCACGACCGTGCGCATCAGCTCGTAGTCGCGGAAGCGCGGCGTACCGCCGTCCGGCGGGCGGGTGTTGCGCAGCCCCTCGACCAGCTCCTCGTAGAAACGCACCTGTTCGCCGCCGTCACCGGAACGGCCGTCCGGCGGCCAACTGGTCAGCGGGGCCAGCGCGCGGTGCTCGCTGTCCACACAGCGGGCCCGCAGGCCGTCTAACAGCCGCTCGGCCGGCGACGACCCGCCGGGCACCACACTGTCCTCACGGGCGAGCAGCAGCAGCGCCGCGTGCCGGCGCCGACGCGGCGGCTCGACCACCAGCGCGTCGAACCCGGCCAGCAGACCCTCCACCCCCGCCACCGGCGGGACACCCGGCTCGCTTCCCGGCACACTCACGGCATCACCTCGTCTCCCCCGAGGGCCGGCCCCGCGGGACCGGCCCCACACTGACGCTGCGCGGACCCCAGCCGCCCCACCCGTCGCGCGGGCAGCCAGGGTCCTACCGTCATACCCGAGAGTGCCGTGCCGAACCAGCCCGTTACACGGTCAGCACGATCTTTCCGAACAGATCGCCCGTCGCCATCTTCTCGAAGCCCTCCCGCGCCCGGTCCAGCGGCAGCGTCGAGTCGATGACCGGACGCACACCCTTGGCGACGCAGAAGCTCATCAGCGCGGCCAGCTCCTCCTTGGTGCCCATCGTCGAACCGAGCACCCGCAGCTCCTGGAAGAAGATCCGGTGCAGCTCACCGCTGGACGGCGTGTAGCCGCTGGTGGCGCCCGAGATGGCGATCGTGCCGCCGGGCTTGAGCGACTTCACCGAGTGCGACCAGGTGGCGGCGCCGACCGTCTCCATCACCGCGTCCACCCGGTGCGGCAGCCGCGCGCCGCTCTCCAGCGCCAGTTCGGCGCCCAGCTCCTCGGCCCGCCGCCGCTTGGCCTCGTCGCGGCTGGTCGCGAAGACCCGCAGACCCGCCGCCGCGCCCAGCACGATGGCGGCCGTCGCGACCCCACCGCCGGCGCCCTGCACCAACACGCTGTCGCCGGGACGCAGTTCCGCCTTCGTGAACAGCATCCGGTAGGCGGTCAGCCACGCCGTCGGCAGACAGGCCGCCTCCTCGAAGGTCAGCTCCTTCGGCTTCGGCAGCACGTTCCACTGCGGGACGGCGACCCGCTCCGTGAACGTCCCCTGGTACTTCTCCGTGAGGATCGTGCGCGGCTCGTCCGGCCCCACCCCGTGCCCGGTCAGTCCGATGACCGGATAGATCACCACCTCGTTGCCGTCGGCGTCCACTCCGGCGGCGTCGCAGCCGAGGATCATCGGCAGCGACTCCTCGCCGATGCCGACACCTCGCAGCGACCACAGGTCGTGGTGGTTCAGGGAGGCGGCCCGCACGTTGACGGCGGTCCAACCGACCGGCACGTGCGGCTCGGGCCGCTCCCCCAGCTCAAGACCGTTCAGCGGCTTCTCCCGGTCGATCCGGGCGGCGTACGCAGCAAACATGGCCACAAGCTACGCCCCGGTAGCGCCCCACGGAACAGCACCCGCCTGTGACACGCACCGCGCGGGGCGGGGCGACGCCCCGGAGACGACGTAGGGGCGGGGTGGTCACGGTCAAATCCGTGACCAC
>NZ_WMLF01000520.1 GCF_014156695.1 Streptomyces durbertensis
CACCCAAGGTGCGGGCCCCGGCGGCGTCGGAACGTTGCCGTTCGTCGGCTGGGCGGCCGATCAGGCGGGAACGATGTTCTCCGCCTGCGGGCCCTTCTGGCCCTGGGTGACGTCGAAGCTCACCTTCTGGCCTTCCTGGAGCTCGCGGTAGCCGCTCGCCACGATGTTCGAGTAGTGCGCGAAGACGTCGGCGCCGCCGCCGTCCTGCTGGATGAAGCCGAAGCCCTTTTCGGCGTTGAACCACTTCACGGTTCCGGTGGCCATGTCTTCTCCTTCTGAGGGGATTCCGCGCCCCGCACCGTGCGGGTCGCGCGCGTCGCCGCGATGATTTCCCCGTCCGGAAGACCGGCAACACAAGAGTGCTCCGCCGACCGCTGGTCGACGGGGCACCTGAAGTCTGGGAACCACACTGCAACTGCCTTCGACAGTAGCACGGCCGATTGGCGCGGGCACGGAATTCCGCGATCACCCGTCTCGCCGTCGTTTTGTCCTACGGAATATGCCCGTGGCGGCCGGCGCGGATATCCACCGATGTGACGTCGGATTCATTCCCCGGACACCGGGCGTACCGGGAACGCGGAATCTGCACCGGCCGCGATAGACATTCTTCGACGGCGGCGGCTAGGCTTCGTCACACACGGTGGCTGCCCGCGCGCGTCCGCGCCGGCGTCCCACCGCGGAATCACGGGACGAAGGGCGCGTATGGCCGCAGAAGCGCGACGCACCGCCGACAACCGGCTCGACGACGACGACTACCCCGCGTACACCATGGGTCGCGCCGCCGAGCTCGTCGGCGGCACGCCGGCGTTCCTGCGCGCGCTCGGCGAGGCCCGGCTGATCACCCCGCTGCGTTCGGAGGGCGGCCACCGCCGCTACTCCCGCCACCAGCTCCGCGTCGCGGCCCGCGCCCGGGAACTGGTCGACCAGGGCACGCCCATCGAGGCGGCGTGCCGGATCATCCTCCTCGAGGACCAGCTCGCCGATACCCGCCGGCTGAACGAGCGGCTGCGCGGCGACCGGCCGGGCACCTCGGGCGGCTGACGCCGCCCGCCGCCCGTGTCCGGGGCCCGCGTCGGAACGCGGCCCCCGGACGGCACCGGCTCTCGGACAAGGTCAGGTGGCGGACGCGGTCAGGTGGCGGACGCGGTCAGGTGGCGGACGCGGTCAGGTGGCGGCGGGCCGGCGGCCGGGCAGGCCGTCGGCGAGCGTGGCCAGGTAGTCGGCGGCGGTGACGCCGTGCCGGGCGAGGGTCGCGGCCTGCCCCGACCACAGGTTGAGCCGTTCGACGCGCCCCTGCGCGACGGCCGCCGTCCGGATCGGCCGCATCAGCGCGTTCTGCACCGGGTACGGCGGCACCGCGGCCTCGTGGTCCGCCAGCTCGGTCACGAACCCGTTGGGGATGCCCCGGGCGGGACGGCCGGAGAACAGCCTGGTCAGCACGGTGTGGCGGGCGGACGGATCAGCCAGCGCGCGCTTGTGGAGCACGCCGGCGCCCGACTCCCGGGTGGCCAGGAAGCCCGTGCCGACCTGCACGGCGTCGGCGCCCAGCGCGAACGCCGCGGCCACTCCCCGGGCGTCGGCGACGCCGCCGGCGGCGACAACCGGCACCGAGACCGCGTCGACGACCTGCGGCACCAGGGCGAACGTGCCGACCAGCGACTCCCGCACCGGGCGGAGGAAGGATCCCCGGTGCCCGCCGGCGTCGCTGCCCGAGGCGACGACGGCGTCCACCCCGGCCTCCTCCAGCGCGACGGCCTCGTCCACGGTGGTGGCCGTGCCGATGAGGACGATGCCGCGCCGCCGCGCCTCGGCGACGGCGTGCCGTGGCGGCGGGCCCATGACGAGGCTGATCGCCGGTGGCGCCGCCGCGAGGAGGGCGTCCAGCTGGTCGGCGAAGCGCGGCGGGGCGCCGAGGTCCGCGATGTCGGGCGGGGCGATCCCCAGTTCGTCGTAGTAGGGCCGCAACCTGGCGACGTGCCGGTTGAGTTCCTGCTGGTCCGGCTGCTGGTCCTCGCCCGGTTGCGGGACCCACAGGTTGACCGCGAACGGCCGGTCGGTCGCGCGGCGCAGTTCGGCCACCAGCTCCGTGACGGCCTCCGGGGCCAGTACGTGGGCGCCGTACGAGCCGAGACCGCCGGCCCGCGACACCGCCGCGGTCAGCGCGACGGAGGACAGCCCGCCACCAAAAGGTCCCTGGACGATGGGGAGTTGGATGTCGAGGAGGTCGCCGAGGCGCCCGGGGCCGGTCATGCCGCCCGGCCTTCCCGCACGGTGTGGCCCAGTCGCTCGGCGGCCTCGCGGCCGTGGACGTAGCGGAGGGCGGTGAGCGCGACCCGCTCCCCCAGATGGCGCGCGGTGGCCAGGTCCGCGTCACCGGGCGCGGCGTCGGGGCCGAGGTCGGAGGGCGACTGCGCCATCGCGCCGACAAAGGCCCCCAGCCGGTTGAGGTCGTCGGGGCTGCCGTCGCTGGAGTAGATCCACCCCGGCATCAGCCCGAGGGAGATCCAGTGCATGCCGTGCTGGGCGGCGAAGACGCTCAGCGCGAGCAGCGCGTTGTCCTTGTTGCCGTTGACACCGGCCGAGTTGGTGAAGCCGGCCGCGAGCTTGTCCTGCCAGCCGCGCGTCGCCCACACCGGGGCGCTCGCCTCGGCGAACTGCTGGAAGCCGGCCGAGGTGGTGCCCATGTAGGTCGGCGAGCCGAAGACGATCGCGTCGGCGGCGTCCAGGGTCCGCCAGAGGGCGGAGTCGAGTGCGGTGGCGTCGAGCAGTTCGGCGGTGACGCCGGGGACGGCGGCGGCGCCGGCCGTGACGGCGGCGGCCTGCCGTGCGGTGTGGCCGTAGCCACTGTGGTGGACGACCGCCACGGAGACGGGTGCGGACATGGAGCCTCCCGGGTGCGGGGCGGGCACCTCGCCCGCCGCTCGGAACGAGACTGTAGACGACCGGTCAACTATTCACCAGCTCACCCTTCCCACCTGCACGGATCGGCCGGCGCGGACATAGTTGACCGGCCGTATACTCGTCTCCATGGGACGCACCAGCACCGCGCGCGAACGGCTCCTGGCGGCCACCGACGACCTCATGCGGCACCGCGGCTACAGCAGCCTCGGAGTCGCCGAGATCTGCGCCAGGGCCGAGGTGCGGAAGGGCAGCTTCTACCACTTCTTCGACTCCAAGCAGGCCCTCACCCTGGAGGTCGTCGACGGCTACTGGGCCGCCCAGCGCGAGCAGTGGCGCGCCGCGCTGACCGGCGACGAGCCCGCCCTCGACCGGCTGTGCCGGCTGCTGGAGGGCATGGCGGACGTCCAGCGGGACACCAGAGCCGAGTCGGGCGCCGTCGCCGGATGCCTGCTCGGCAACCTCGCCCTCGAACTCAGCACCCAGGAGCCGGAGGTCCGCGCCCG
>NZ_WMLF01000521.1 GCF_014156695.1 Streptomyces durbertensis
TGTATAAGAGACAGGTCCCGGGGTGCCGTCCGGCGGCCCGCACGGCCGCCGTCCCCGCCCCACGCGGTGCAGAGTGCCACAGCCAGGGTGCCGCCGGAGGGGGTGTCCGTGTCATGATGTGCGCGCCAACTGCATACCGGCCGACTGAACCCGCGCGGGAGAGTCCCTTCGATGAGCCGCCGGCACCGCCGGTGGGAAGGGACGCCGAAGGAGCAAGTCCTCCCTTGAATCTCTCAGGCCCCGTACCGCGCGGGCGAGGCAGATCTGAAAAGCGGCCGCCCCTCACCGGGCGCCCCACCCAAGGTGCAAGCCGGACCCGAACGGGTCTGCGGCGAACCTCTCAGGTTCCGATGACAGATGGGGAGGACGTGTCCGCCCCTGCCTGGGAGCCAGAAAATGTCTGAAACCCTTCGTCTGACAGCCCTCGACTCCGTCCATCGCGCGCTCGGCGCGACGATGACGGACTTCGCCGGCTGGGACATGCCGCTGCGCTACGGCAGCGAGCGCGACGAGCACAACGCCGTCCGCGAGCGCGCCGGGCTCTTCGACCTCTCCCACATGGGCGAGATCGCCGTGACCGGCCCGCAGGCCGGCGAGCTGCTGGACCACGCCCTCGTCGGCAACCTGTCCGCGCTCAAGCCGGGCCGCGCCCGCTACACGATGATCTGCGACGAGCGCGGCGGCATCATGGACGACCTGATCGTCTACCGGCTCGCCGACGGCGTGGACGGCCAGCCGCACTACATGGTGGTCGCCAACGCCTCCAACGCCCAGGTCGTCCTCGACGCCCTCATCGAGCGGCAGGCCGGCTTCGACGCCGCCGTCCGCGACGACCGGGACGCCTACGCGCTGCTCGCCATCCAGGGCCCGGAGGCCGCCGGCGTCCTGCGCACCCTCACCGACGCCGACCTGGACGGGCTGAAGTACTACGCCGGCCTGCCCGGCACCGTCGCCGGCGCGAACGCGCTGATCGCCCGCACCGGCTACACCGGTGAGGACGGCTTCGAGCTCTTCCTCGCCCCCGCCGACGCCGAGAAGGTGTGGACCGCGCTGCTCGACGCCGGCAAGGACGCCGGCCTCGTCCCCTGCGGCCTGTCCTGCCGGGACACCCTCCGCCTGGAGGCCGGCATGCCGCTGTACGGGCACGAGCTGACCCGCGACACCACCCCCTTCGACGCCGGTCTGGGCCGCGTCGTGAAGTTCGAGAAGACCACCAACAACGGCCGCTTCGTGGGCCGCGAGCCGCTGGAGGCCGCCGCCGAGCAGGCCGCGCAGAACCCGCCCCGCAAGCTCGTCGGCCTCATCGCCGAGGGCCGCCGGGTGCCGCGCGCCGGCTTCCCCGTGGTGGCGCTCGACGGCGGCGCGGTGATCGGCGAGGTCACCTCCGGCGCCCCTTCCCCCACCCTCGGCAAGCCGATCGCCATCGCCTACGTCGACGCCGCGCACGCCGAGCCGACCGCCGAAGGCGCCGAGCCGGCCGTCGGCGTCGACATCCGGGGCAGCCACGAGCCGTACCGGGTCGTCGCCCTGCCGTTCTACAAGCGCGAGCGCTGACCCGCGCCCGGGCTCCGCGCCCCGGGCCGCGCCATACCGGAGACTGAGCACGTCGTCACCGGTGTCCACGCGTCCCACCGGCCGTCCCATCCCTGAAGACCGGTTTCACCTTCACCACCCTCATCCGGGAGAATCCACACCATGAACAACCCCCAGCAGCTTCGCTACAGCAAGGAGCACGAGTGGCTGTCGGACGCCGAGGGCGGCGTCTCGACGGTCGGCATCACCGAGCACGCCGCCAACGCGCTCGGTGACGTCGTCTACGTGCAGCTCCCGGAGGTCGGCGACACCGTCACCGCCGACGAGACCTGCGGTGAGCTGGAGTCGACCAAGTCTGTCAGCGACCTGTACTCGCCGGTCACCGGCGAGGTCGTCGAGGTCAACCAGGATGTCGTGGACGACCCGGCGCTGGTGAACTCCGCCCCCTTCACGGGCGGTTGGCTGTTCAAGGTGAAGGTCACCGACGAGCCGGCGGGCCTGATGTCCGCCGACGAGTACGCGTCCTTCACCGGCAACTGAGCCCTTCCCCGGCCGCGCGGCCGGGGGCAGCCCACCTTCCAGCCGACCAAGATCGGACCTGAGATCTGATGTCGCTTCTGAACAGCTCACTCCACGAGGTGGACCCGGACGTCGCCGCCGCCGTCGACGCCGAACTCCACCGTCAGCAGTCCACCCTCGAGATGATCGCCTCGGAGAACTTCGCTCCCGTCGCGTCCCTCCAGGCCCAGGGCTCGGTTCTCACCAACAAGTACGCCGAGGGCTACCCCGGCCGCCGCTACTACGGCGGCTGCGAGCACGTCGACGTCGTCGAGACGATCGCCCGCGACCGCATCAAGGCGCTGTTCGGCGCCGAGGCCGCGAACGTGCAGCCGCACTCCGGCGCCTCCGCGAACGCCGCCGCCATGTTCGCCCTGCTCAAGCCGGGCGACACCATCATGGGCCTGGACCTGGCCCACGGCGGTCACCTCACCCACGGCATGCGGATCAACTTCTCCGGCAAGCTGTACAACGTGGTCGCCTACCATGTCGACGAGAAGACCAACCTCGTCGACATGGAGGAGGTCGAGCGCCTCGCCAAGGAGCACCGCCCGCAGCTGATCATCGCCGGCTGGTCCGCCTACCCGCGCCAGCTCGACTTCGCCGCCTTCCGCCGTGTCGCCGACGAGGTCGGCGCGCTGCTGATGGTCGACATGGCGCACTTCGCCGGTCTGGTCGCCGCCGGGCTGCACCCCAACCCGGTGCCGTACGCGGACGTGGTCACCACCACGACCCACAAGACCCTCGGCGGCCCCCGCGGCGGCGTCATCCTGTCCAAGCAGGAGCACGCCAAGAAGATCAACTCCGCGGTCTTCCCCGGCCAGCAGGGCGGCCCGCTGGAGCACGTGATCGCCGCCAAGGCCGTCGCGTTCAAGATCGCCGCGACCGAGGAGTTCAAGGAGCGCCAGCAGCGCACCCTGGAGGGCGCCAAGCTGCTCGCCGAGCGCCTCCTCCGGCAGGACGCCGTCGACGCCGGCGTGTCCGTCCTCTCCGGCGGCACCGACGTCCACCTCGTCCTGGTCGACCTGCGCAACAGCGAGCTCGACGGCCAGCAGGCGGAGGACCGGCTCCACGAGATCGGCATCACCGTCAACCGCAACGCGGTGCCGAACGACCCGCGCCCGCCGATGGTCACCTCCGGCCTGCGCATCGGCACGCCGGCACTGGCCACCCGCGGCTTCACCGCCGAGGACTTCACCGAGGTCGCCGACATCATCGCCGAGGCGCTGCTGCCGGACTTCGACGAGGCCAAGGCCAAGACGCTCGCCGCCCGCGTGACCACGCTGGCCGACAAGCACCCGCTCGACCC
>NZ_WMLF01000522.1 GCF_014156695.1 Streptomyces durbertensis
GGGTGTTGCGGACGCGGCCGTGGGTGGTGAGGGTGGTGGAGCCGCCGCCGTCGAGGTTGAGGGCGTCGACGGCGCCGAGGCCGCGCATGACGGCCGCCGTCTCGGGGATGGTGAGCCCGGCGCTGTGCCCGGGCCGGCGGCCGTCGGCGGTCATGAGGATGAGATGACCGGAGGCCGTGATCCCGGCGGCGGTGCGCGGGTTCCGGCGCAGGTACCAGTCGTGGTAGAAGGTGCGGCGGTCGTGGCCGTCGACGGCCTCCGGGCTCCAGCCGTCGCGGACGGGGTCGAGCGCGGGGCGGCCGTCGCGGAGGAGCAGGGGACCGCCGTCGACGATGTCCAGGCCGGGGGTGAGGCGGAGCCGTTGGCGGGTGTCGGGGTCGGTGACCTCCTCGCGGAGTCGGAGGCGGTCGCCGGGCTGGGCGTGGGCGGCGAGCCAGGTGGCGGCCGTGCCCTTTGCCTGGACGACGCTTCCGCCGGGCGGCACCGGGCCGCCGAGGCGGTCCTGGAGCGCGGTGACCCGGCCGTCGCCGTCGAGGAGGGCTTGGCGGCCGTCTCCGGTGGGGGCCTGCGGGCCGTAGGCGGGGGTGATGACGACGAGGTCGTCGGGGCTGCCGCAGGTGTAGTCGTGGTGGGCGGCCTGGTCGCGGCCGGTGGCCCGGGTGCCGCCGCAGGAGGGGACAAGCCCGGGAAGGCGGTTGAGGCCGGTGGTGGTGTGCGTGCCGCCGCGGGAGCTGGTGAGGGTCAGCCGGGTGGACAGGCGGCGCACGGCGGGCCGGCCGCCGGAGGGGCCCGGCAGGACGAGGGCGGGGCGGTGCCGGACGGACTCGGAGAGGAGGTCGCCGTCGACGACGGTGAGGCCGGCGGGGTCGCCGGGGGTTCCGGCGAGCCAGGGCCCGGGCTCGCGGCGGGCGTTGGGGGTGACGTAGAAGCCGCCGTTCACGGCGGCGAGGGCGCCGGTGCGGCGGGCGACGGAGCCGACGGTCTCCACGCCCTCGACGCGCCCCTGGCCGAGTTCGACGCGGAGCCGCCTGGCGGAAGCGGGGTCGAGGACAAGGACGTCGAGATGCCAGGGGCCGGTGGTGTGGTGGCCGTCCTCGCTGGTGTGGTGGACGCGGGCGCCGAGGCCGGCGCGGACCAGTTCGGCCCGCAGCCGACTGGCTTCGTCGGCGGTGTTGAAGACGCCGACGCGGACGGCGGTGGCCATCGGGCGGCCGGGCGGGCCGCGCGGGTCGGGGCCGGCGACGGCTTCGCGGCGCGGGGTGTGGCCGAGTTCCCGCAGCCGCTGTTCGAGGGCGGTGATCTCCGGTTCGCCGGTGGCGAGTCCGACGGTGACGGTCCAGTGGTCGTCGGGCGAGGCGTGGCCGCGCGTGATGGTGAGGTGGGTGACGCCGGGCGCGACGGTCTCGCTGGTGCGCGTCTCTTGGAGGGCGCCCGAGCCGAGCCGCAGGGCGGGCGCTGCCGCGTTCGGTCCTGCCGCCCCCGCGTGGGGGACTGCCGCCGCGGGGCGCTGGACGGACTCCGCGGTGGAGGGCGTGCCGGCCAGCAGGACCAGCAGTGCCAGCGCGGGGACGAGGAGGGCGAGGACAACCGGGCGGAGGGCGGCGCCGGATCGTCGGCGGGTACGGGGTCGCCTGCTGGGGTGCCGCATGCCGTGGGGCCCTCCGTCTCTCTCACCTGAGGAAGCAGAGCAGGTGCATCTTCCCGGTCAGAGTGGTGAGACGGGGTTACGGCAGGGTGGCTGACGGCGTGTCGGCGGGTGACGGCTTCGCCACCGGCAGGCGCGCGGCGCCGGAAGGGGCGTGCCGACGGAAGGGGCGCGCCGACGGCGCCGGAAGGTGCCGGACATGCCACCGCGCCGCCGGTGGGGCCGGCGGCGCGGAGTGGGTGCGGAAAGTGGGGCCTTACGGGCCCGGGGTCAGCATTCGATGATGTTGACGGCGAGGCCGCCGCGGGCGGTCTCCTTGTACTTGACGCTCATGTCGGCGCCGGTTTCCTTCATCGTCTTGATGGCCTTGTCGAGGCTGACGTGGTGGCGGCCGTCGCCGCGCAGCGACATCCGGGCGGCGGTGACGGCCTTGACGGCGGCCATGCCGTTGCGCTCGATGCAGGGGATCTGGACGAGGCCGCCTACGGGGTCGCAGGTGAGGCCGAGGTTGTGTTCGATGCCGATCTCGGCCGCGTTCTCGACCTGTTCGGGGGAGCCGCCGAGCACTTCGGCGAGGCCGCCGGCGGCCATGGAGCAGGCGGACCCGACCTCGCCCTGGCAGCCGACCTCGGCGCCGGAGATGGAGGCGTTCTCCTTGAAGAGCATGCCGATGGCGCCGGCGGCGAGGAGGAAGCGGACGATGCCGTCGTCGTCGGCGCCGGGCACGAAGTTCTGGAAGTAGTGCAGGACGGCGGGGATGATGCCGGCGGCGCCGTTGGTGGGGGCGGTGACCACGCGGCCGCCGGCGGCGTTCTCCTCGTTGACGGCCATCGCGTAGAGGGTGACCCACTCCATGGCCAGCGCGTCGGGGCGGCCCTCGGCGCGGAGCTGGCGGGCGGAGGTCGCGGCACGGCGGCGGACCTTGAGGCCGCCGGGCAGGATGCCCTCCTGGCCCAGGCCGCGTTCGACGCAGGCCTGCATGACACGCCAGATCTCCAGCAGGCCGGTGCGGATCTCGGTCTCCGTGCGCCAGGCCTTCTCGTTCTCCAGCATCAGGGCGGAGACGGACAGGCCGGTCTCGCGGGTGAGGCGGAGGAGTTCGTCGCCGGTGCGGAAGGGGTAGCGCAGCGGGGTGTCGTCGAGCTTGATGCGGTCCTCGCCGACGGCGTCCTCGTCGACGACAAAGCCGCCACCGACGGAGTAGTACGTCTTCTCCAGCAGCGGGCGGCCCTTCTCGTCGTAGGCGAAGAGGGTCATGCCGTTGGCGTGGTACGGGAGGGAGCGGCGGCGGTGGAGGACGAGGTCGGTGTCGTGGTCGAAGTCGATCTCGTGCGCGTCGCCTATCTCGGCGGCGAGGAGGCGGAGGCGGCCGGTGGTGCGGACGCGTTCGACCCACTCGTCGGCCTTCTCGACGTCGACGGTCGCGGGGGAGTGGCCCTCGAGGCCGAGGAGGACGGCCTTGGGGGTGCCGTGGCCGTGTCCGGTGGCGCCGAGGGAGCCGAAGAGTTCGGCGCGGACGTTCGTGGTGTGGGCGAGCACGCCTTCGTTCTTCAGCCGGCGGGCGAACATCCGGGCGGCGCGCATGGGGCCGACGGTGTGTGAGCTGGACGGGCCGATGCCGATGGAGAAGAGGTCGAATACGGAGATGGCCACGGCGTGACTCCTTCGTCAGCTCGGGTGGCCGCCGGGGTACGGCGGGTGGTGCGGGAAGTGCGGGTCTCTCCGGAGGGAAGGCCGGGGAGAGGGGCCGGGG
>NZ_WMLF01000523.1 GCF_014156695.1 Streptomyces durbertensis
CTCCCGCTGCAGTTCGGCGACGGTCGTGGCGATGTGCGCCGGCGGCACCGCGACCACCGCCAGGTCCACCGGTCCGGCGGGCGGCTCGGCGCTGCCCGCGCCCCGGGACGCGGCGGTGCTCACCGAGTCCGGGTCACGGTCCCGCAGGTACACGGCCACTCCCCGGGCGGAGAGGGCCAGCGCGGCCGAGGTCCCGATCAGTCCGGTGCCGATGACAAGCGCGGTACGCATTCTTGGGCGGTGTCCTCGCGGGTGCGGCCGCCGTCCGGGGCGCGCCCGGACGGTGTCGGCCTTGGCCTGGTGGTGTCGGAATGTCGCGGATCAGGATACGGGCGCCCCCGGCGGGGCGCCCGGTCGGTCAGAGACCGACCTCCTTCATCAGCATGCCGACCTCGGTGTTGGTCATACGCCGCAGCCAGCCGGACTTCTGGTCGCCCAGCGCGATCGGGCCGAACCAGGTGCGGACCAGCTTGTCGACCGGGAAGCCGGCCTCCGACAGCATCCGCCGCACGATGTGCTTGCGGCCCTCGTGCAGGGTGACCTCGACCAGGTAGTTCTTGCCGGTGTTCTCCACGACGCGGAAGTGGTCCGCGCGGGCGTAGCCGTCCTCCAGCTTGATGCCGTCCTTCAGCCGCTTGCCGAGGTCGCGCGGCAGCGGGCCCTGGATGGCGGCCAGGTAGGTCTTCTTCACCCCGTAGCGCGGGTGGGTGAGGCGGTGGGCCAGCTCGCCGTGGTTGGTGAGCAGGATCAGGCCCTCGGTCTCGGTGTCCAGGCGGCCGACGTGGAACAGCCGGGTGTCGCGGTTCTGCACGTAGTCGCCCAGGCACTGGCGGCCGTCCGGGTCCTCCATGGAGGAGACGACCCCGGCCGGCTTGTTCAGCGCGAAGAACAGGTAGGACTGGGCGGCGACCGTCAGACCGTCGACCTTGATCTCGTCCTTCTCCGGGTCGACCCGGAGCCCCTGCTCCAGCACGATCTTCCCGTTGACCTCCACCCGGGCCTGCTCGATCAGCTCCTCGCAGGCGCGGCGGGAACCCATACCGGCCCTGGCGAGCACCTTCTGCAGGCGCTCGCCCTCCACCTCGCCGAACGTCTTGGGCAGCTTGACCTGCGGCTTGTCGTGCCGGGAGCGGTTGCGCTCCTCGATCTGGGCGTCGTACTCGCGCGGCCTGGCCGGCGCGCCGCGCCGCCCGCCGCCCTTGCCGGGACCGCCCTTGCCGGGACCGCCGCCCTGGCCCGGCCGTCCGCCGCCGCCCGCCGGACGGCCGCCGGTGGAGCGCTGGGCACGCGGGCCGCCGCCCTGCTGCCCGCCCGGGGCGCCCCTGCCGCCGGCCGTGCCGCCGCCGGCCTTGCCGCCGCTCTTGCCGGCACCGCCACCGGCGCCGCCCTTCGCCGGACCGCCCGGGCCGCCCCGCTTGCCGCCGCCGTCGCCGGACGGGCCCACGTCGTAGCGGCGCTCCTCCGGCCGGGGCCGGCGCTTGCGCCCGTTCTGGTCGTCGCGGCTGTTGCCCGCGCCCCGGTAGTTCCGGTTGCTGTTCCTGCCGCTGCTTCGCATCGCGTCTTCCGTCTACGTCGCGGATCCGTTTCGGTCACCGCTGCTGTCTGCCTCGAAGGACGGCACGACCTCCTGGCTCTCCTCCTCGACCGCGTCCGCCTCCGGTAGGAAGGGCGCCAGATCGGGCAGTTCGTCCAGGCCGCGCAGGCCCAGACGCTCCAGGAAGTAGTGCGTCGTCACGTACAGGATCGCACCTGTTTCGGGTTCGGTGCCCGCCTCGGCCACCAGACCCCGCTGCAGCAGGGTCCGCATCACACCGTCGCAGTTGACCCCGCGCACCGCCGAGACCCTGGAACGACTGACCGGCTGGCGGTAGGCGACCACCGCCAGAGTCTCCAGCGCGGCCTGGGTGAGCCGGGCCTGCTGGCCGTCCAGGACAAACGCCTCGACGGCCTCGGCGTACGCGGGACGGCTGTAGAAGCGCCATCCGCCGGCCACCTCACGCAGCTCGAAGCCGCGGCCCTGACGCGTGTAGTCGTCGACGAGCACCCGCAGCGCGTCCGCGACCTCCCGCCGCGGCCGCTGGAGGACCCTGGCGAGGTGGTCGACGGGCACCGGCTCGTCGACCACCATCAGGACGGCCTCCAGCGCCGGGCCCAGCGGCAGCTCCGCGACGGCGCCGGTGCCGGCGGGCGGCGTGGTCCCGTCCCCGGACGGGGACACGGTCTGCTGCGCCGGGAGGCGCGCCGCGGGGGCCTTGTCTTCGCTGTCTTCGCTGTCCTTGCTGTCTTCGCTGTCTTCGCTGTCGACACTGCCGTCACTGCCGCTCATACGCTCACCTCTGGCTGCCTCGGTGCCGACTCGTGGTCCTCGTCACGGTCCTCGCCCGGCGCGGCCGGTGCGGTCGGGGTCGTCTCACCGTCGAACTCCGCGCCCACCTCGGCGGCGGACTCCCCGCCCCGCCAGCGCACGACCAGCTCGCCCAGCGCCTCCGGCTGCTCCAGCGCCACCGCCCGCTCCCGGTACAGCTCCAGCAGGGCGAGGAAGCGGGCCACGACGGTGAGGGTGTCCGCGGCGTCCTCCGTCAGCGCGGCGAAGGTGGCCTCGCCGCGCTCCCGCAGCCGCGTCACCAGCAGGCCCGCCTGCTCGCGCACGCTGACCAGCGGGGCGTGGATGTGGTCGACGTACACCTGCGGCCGGGGGCGGGGACGCATCGCCTTGACCGCGAGGCGGGCGAAACCCTCCGGCCCGACGCGGATCACCACCTCGGGCAGCAGTTCGGCGTGGTGCGGCTCCAGCCCCACGACGCGGGGGAAGCGGCGGGCCTCGGCGGCCAGGCGCTCGGTGAAGACCTCGGTGACCCGCTTGTAGGCCCGGTACTGGAGGAGCCGCGCGAACAGCAGGTCCCGGGCCTCCAGCAGGGCGAGGTCCGCCTCGTCCTCCACCTCGGCCGACGGCAGCAGCCGGGCGGCCTTGAGGTCGAGCAGGGTCGCCGCGACGACCAGGAACTCCGTCGTCTGGTCGAGGTCCCAGTCCGGGCCCATGGCCCTCAGATGGGCCATGAACTCGTCGGTCACCCGAGACAGCGCCACCTCGGTGACGTCCAGCTTGTGGCGTGCGATGAGCTGGAGGAGCAGGTCGAACGGCCCCTCGAAGTTGTCCAGCACGACGGTGAACCGCCCCTCGGACCCGGCCGCGTCGCCGGGCTCGGCCGGCCCGCGCGGGCCGGAGGGCCGGGCGGCGGGGTCGGGCAGCCCGTCGGACCCGGCCGCGCGGCCGGCCGGCTCGTCGGTGTGAGCCGCTGTCTCGGTCGGGCCGACGCCCTCGGCCGATGCCGTCGGCTCGGGCCGTCCGGAGGCAGCGGGCGGTTCGGCCGGCGCACCGGGGGACGGCGGGGCGG
>NZ_WMLF01000524.1 GCF_014156695.1 Streptomyces durbertensis
CGCCTCCGATGGCCGTCACCGAGCCACCCCGCCCCCGGCACGCGTGCGTCATCGGATACGGCAACGCCGGACGCCTCCACGCGAACGTCCTGAGCGACCTCGCCGACACCGTCACCGTCATCGACCCCAAGCACCAGCACCTACCCAGGACCCACCGGACCTTCCCGCACGAGGTCGAAGACCTCCCCACGAGCGTCGCCGCAGGCGTCGACCTGTGGTCGATCTGCAGCCCCACCGCCTCACACCTCGCCGTCCTGAAGGCTGTACTGCACCACAACCCGGCCGCCCGCATCCTGCTGGAGAAACCGGCCGTCCAAGGCGACCAGATCGACGCCCTCACCACCCTGCTCACCGAACACCCCGCCGCCCGTCTCATCGTCAACGACCAGTACGCCCACTCCACCACACTGTCCGACTTCACCCGCCTCATCGCCCACCTCGAACCCAACGCCCCGATCAATCAGATCACCGTCACCTTTACCAAGGACCGAGGCAAGGACATCGCTCAGGGACGCTTCGTCGACCGCACCTACGGCGTCCTCGGCTACGAGTGGCTACACATGCTGACAGTCCTCTCCCGACTCGTCCCAACCGCCGTGATGGACACCTACCTGACCGGCAATCCCTCAGACAGCGAACTCTGGGCCACCTACGACCCCCGCCTGTTCGTATCGGCCCTCACGGAACGAACCAGCCTCCAAAGCCCCGACCACGACCTACTGAGTCTGGAACTGTCCTCCTCCATCCTCGGCCCCAGCATCCTCCTCGGCCGTGTCCCCGGCCCCCGCTCACCATGGCGCCAGGACATCCGCCCCACCGACGACCGCCACCGCCACGTCGCCGTCCGCGCCGGCGACACCCTCTTCACCCTCCACCTCGAACCCGTGACCGCCCCCGACGGCTGGCAGCTCGACCGCAACCACCACAGCCTCACCGCAATCCGTGCCGGCCAAGTCCTCCACGACGAGGTCGTCCGCGACTCCCCGCTGGACACCTCCATCCGCAACGCCGCCACAACGCTGCTCGCCGACAACCCACTTGCCCCACCGAACCTCGCCCCGCTGCGACGCATCGCCGCCCTCGCCGAAACCCTCCGAACTCGAGCTCCAGCACGGGCCGCCTACTCCCGTGATCGTAAGGCTGCAACCAGCAGTTGATATGGCTCTTCAAGCCCCGAGCCATACGCGGGCAGAGCCTCTGACCCGGAGCGCGGGTGCACTCCGGGTCAGAGGCCGAGACGTGGAACCTGCGTTGGTCGCGAGGTTCAGCTGTTGGAGCGGCTGCCGTACCAGGTGGCTGCCGCCGCCACCGGCGCCACCACCGCGAAGGTGAGAACGTTTCCCCTGGAAAGGACGGGGTCGTCGTACAGAGATGCGCGGGTCACTACGCTTACGCAGAACGCCAGCGCGCCGTACGCAGCTCCCCGCATCACGGCCTTTGTCAACACGCTCTGCTCCGGCATCGGGCCCCTACCTCTCTACTTCTTCTTGCAAGCGTAAGTCTTGGTCTTGTAAAGAGGTGAGTACTTCCACTTGACCTCAACCTTGCACTTCTTTTCTGCGGCCTTGGTGAAGACTGTGCCGAGGTGCAGGAGCGTGTAACCCGAGAGTGCGAGGCATACCGCCCGCGCTTTCTCGTTCGGGATCACGTTGCAGATGGCGGTGCCAGCTGCGACTCCACCAGCGATCTTGTCCCTCACCTTCTTGACCTCTCCCCGGTTCCAACGCACGTAGATCCACCAGCCGAAGCTGACCTTGGGGTCGGCAACCACAGGGTAGGCAGCACCTGCGTGGTCGACGGTTTGGATGAGGTCATCGCCCTCTACCCGGTACTTCGTCGGAAGTGACTTCCCGGAGGCGTCGACAGCCCAGGGAGCGTCTATGCCGCCGAGTACTTCGTCCTGGGCCGAAACGATGACAAAGCCAGTCATCGGTATCTCACCGTCCGGGACCGGGTTCTCCGGGCTGTAGTCCGGGCTCGCCTGCTCCAGCGTGGCGCCTGGAGGCAGCGAGAGCCGGTAGCGGGATTCTCCGGACGCCTCTGGTGACTTGATGACGGTCATCAGCCGGAAGCCGTCCGCAAGTGACTGCACGCCGGCCTCCACGTGCGGTGACCTGGTCTGGCCGGTCACGAAGCCCGTGCGCGCGTAGGCTTCGGCTGGTGACTCGTCGCGCGCGCCCTTCTCCTGCGGCTGAAGGGAACCGACGGCGTCTGGCAGGGCCACGCTCAGGCTCAACCCCCTGGAGCCGTCGTTGGCGACGACCGCATCAGCGTCGTGCTCCTTGCTGTCAGCCAGCGCGGAGGCCGCTGGCTTGACGGTGACGCCCTCCGCCAGGGAGTTCCCTTCGAGAAAGCTCTGGCCAACCTCCGTTTCTGGAAGGACCCCCGTTCGCTCGATAGCTTCTCCCGCCCGAGGAGCGCCGGCATGGGCAGAGGCGCCGCTGAGCCCTGCGACCAATGCGCCAGCAACGACGGTGGAGAGTACGCCTAACGAGATGGAATACCTCATTCTTCCCCCTGTTTCAGTTGTTCTTCGTGGTCAACGAGAACGTAGCAGAGGCGGCTTCGTGTAGACGCCAGTCGATCCGCTTTTGACTGGAACTTTGCGGAGGCCCTGAGCGTGGTCGCTCAACGGCGAGTCCCTGCCATTCGCACTCGCACCATCGTCCCAAAGGAGTCAGGCAAGGGCTTCTTCAGCCTTCTTCAGCAATGCTGCTTTCGGCCACGCTGCAGTTGCCCCTGCCGAGCTACCCGGACACGGCTTCCACGCCCGGATGGCTCGGGTACGAACCGTCAGCGGCACGGTCGGTTCGCGGGCAACTTCGTAGGTGGCGCCGCTGCTGTCGCTCGCGCCGACTCATTGGCCGGGCGCGCCGCGTTCGGACCTTCGTCACACCGGACACACGCTTGCGACGCAGTCCGGCGCCACGCTCAAGGACGCGATGGTTCGGGCGGGGCAGTCCTCCGAGCGGGCCGCGCTCATCTACCAGCACTCGAACCGGCAGCGGCAGCGCGAGATTGCGAACGCACTCGACGGAAAGGTGCGCGAGGAGCGTGAGGCCGAGACTCGGAAGAGGCAGGCCCAGAGCCCATCGGGCACGGAACGGGCACGCGAGCAGTAGCGTGGTCTAGACAACACGCGAGGCCCAGGTCTGTGACCTGGGCCCTTGTCGTGGAGCGGGTGACGGGAATCGAACCCGCGCTCTGAGCTTGGGAAGCTCATGTTCTACCATTAAACTACACCCGCGAAGATCGGCAGGAGAGCCGACTCGGCGGTCACACTCTACCTCACCGTGGCCCTCGTGTGCACAGACCGTTGGGTGGCGGGGCCTGTTCTGGTGTGTGGTGGGTGGATTTCGGGGACGTGTTGGTGGGGCTGTCTGGGGG
>NZ_WMLF01000525.1 GCF_014156695.1 Streptomyces durbertensis
CCCTCACCCCGCCCGTAGGGGACAGCCCCGAGGGGATGTACCGAACACGCCACAAAGGCCGGCGGAACCGCTCCCCCGGCCCGCCGCGCCGCCGGAACACGGTACTTTCGACGGGTGGCTGGATTCAGGATCGGACGCGGCCGGGACCCGCGCGACGGACGGCGGGGAGACCCCGCACAACAGCCCGCGAACGGCGGGCCGCACAGCCCGTACGGCGGCCAGGGCCAGTACGGGCAGCACGTGCCGTACGCGCAGCACCCCACGCAGCCCGGACCCGGCGGACCGCCGCCCACCCATCCGGGCCAGCCCCCGTACCAGGGCGGCTACGGCCCCGGCGCCCCCACCGCGCACGGCGGGCCGACCGGAGGCCCCGACGCCTACGGCCACCGCGGAGCACACGGCGCGCAGGGCCCGCACGGCGGCCCCTGGCAGCAGTCCGACGAGGACGGCCCCGAGTACTTCGACGGCCGCTACGACTCCCGGCACCAGGCGAACAGCCCCGGCCACACCCAGATGTTCCGGGTCGACGAACAGGGCTACCCCGGTGACGACGAGTACAGCGGCGGCGCCACGTACGCCGCCGGCCGCTCCGCCGCCCCGCCCGCCGCGCCCAAGCTGCACTGGAAGCAGCTGCTGACCGGCATCGTGCTGCGCCCGAACGCCACGTTCTGGCAGATGCGCGACCACAGCGTCTGGGGCCCGGCCGTCCTCGTCACCTTCCTCTACGGCCTGCTGGCCGTCTTCGGCCTCGACAAGGCCCGGGAGGACGTGCTCAACTCCACGCTGGGCAGCGCCGTCCCGTACGTGCTGATCACCGGTGTCGCCGTGGTCCTGTCCGGGCTGGTCCTCGGCTCGGTCACGCACACGCTCGCCCGGCAGTTCGGCGGCGACGGCGCCTGGGGACCGACGGTCGGCATGGCCATGCTGATCTCCTCGATCACCGACGCGCCGCGACTGCTCTTCGCGCTGTTCCTCGGCGGCACCGCGACGTTCGTCCAGATCCTCGGCTGGGCGACGTGGATCGCCGCCGGCTTCCTCTTCACGTCCATGGTCAGCCGGTCGCACGACCTGCCCTGGCAGAAGGCGCTCGGCGCCTCCGCCATCCAACTCCTCTCCCTCCTCGTCCTGATCAAACTCGGCACGCTCTGAGCCACCCGGAAGGGCTCTCTCCCGGCGGCCGCCGCCGGGAGAGAGCCCTTCCGCTCTGATGTCCAGCCTCAGACATCTCAGGCGAAGCGCTGCGCCGCCGACCCGTCACACGGCCGCAGCCGCACCTGCTCGGTCGCCCCGCCCAACGTCAGGCACATCCCGCTCGCCGCCGCCGGCCGGATCGTCGAACCGACCTTCTGGAAGCGCTGGTTGGCGCCGCCGTGGCAGTCCCACAGGATGACCCCGGTACCGGCGGAGTAGTTGCCGCCCGGCACGTCCAGACAGCGGTCGTGGGTCATCTCCGTGTAGATCTGACCGGTGTCCGCCGCGTCGTGCCACCAGCCCTGGTTGCGCTCACCGTGGCACTGCCAGCCCTGCACCTTCGTGCCGTTCCGGCTGCTCGCGCCCGAGGCGTCCAGGCAGGTGTCGGTCGCCCCGTTGCGCAGCGGCGCGAACACGTCGTCCCACGCGCCGGTGTAGAGCTTCGGCTGGCCGGCGCCCTTCGGGTCGGCGCAGGACGCCTCTGTCAGACCCGCGTTGTAGAACTGGGTGAGGCAGGCCGCGTACGCGCCGTGACCGCGCGCGTTCGGGTGGAACGACTGCCGCACCGAGTTGCTGTCCGGCGGGAAGGGGTTGGTGATGTCCACCGTCAGGCCGCGAGCCCACGTGTTCTCCATACACACCTCGTGCCCGTGGAAGAGCCGGGAGAGGTCCAGGTAGTCCGCACCGCTGCGCTGGGCGGCCTTCCTGATGCCCTCCTGGAAGCGCGGCACGGCGTAGTTGCGGCCCCAGGCGGCGTCGGAGGTGTAGCCCGTGCAGCCGTCCAGCAGCTTGCCGCGGAACTTCGGGTTGTCCTTGATGTCGGGCCCGATCGGGCTGGGGTAGCTCAGCACCGCGAGGCGGTAGTCCCCGTCCGCGTAGCCGGCGTCCCGCATCACGGTCCGCAGGTCGCCCACCATCCGCTCGACCTTCGGCGCCAGACCGTTCACCCGGTCCTCCCAGCCGGGCTCGTACTTGGGCGCGCACGGCCCCTGGAGCAGGAACCAGCGCGTGACGCAGTCCGTCATCACCGGGCCGAACTGCAGGTCGTCGTTGGCGCCGGCCACCAGCACGACCATCTTCAGCTTGGTGTTGCGCGCCTTGATCGCCAGACTGTCGCTCTGCACCAGCTCGTCGGCGTACTGCTTCCGCCCGCCGATCACGATGTTGACGCTGGACGCGCCGGAACACGCCACGTTGTACGTCTCATCGGCCGGGATGCCGGTGCGGTGGATCGCCACGTCGAACGACCGGTGGCACCAGTTGTCGGGCCCGTTCGTGCCGGGCTCGTAGTTGCCCGCGCCCTCACCGCTGATCTGACTGTCACCCAGCGAGATCAGCGACGTCTTCCGCTCGGCCATCGGCCGCTCGGCCGGATCGCCGTACAACTTCCGCGCCTCCGCCGCCCGCACCGCCTCCAGCTCCGGCGGCAACGGCTTGCTCTGCACGCGCTGTTCACTCGACGCCTGACCGGCCTGACCGGTCTCGCCGGCCGCCTGGGCGGTGGTCTGGGCGGTCGCCGTGCCAACGGCCGCCAGTGCCAGGGTCGTTACCGCCACACAGAGCTTCCGCAGGCGGTCGCTGCGATGTCTTCCACGAGTCATGGGGGGTCTCCGCTCACGCAGACAATCCGTTACCCGTGGTAAGTACCGGCTGGTAAGTAACTTGGCTATACCCCCGGATGAGCAAACCGCACGCGGACGCCCCCCTCGCCCCTCTCCCGCTTCCCTACAGCCGCTTCTCCAACAGCGTCACCGCGTACGACTTGCCGTCCTTGCCCTGCTTCGCCGACTGCTCGCCGACCACCGTGTAGCCGGCGGCCACGTAGTACTCACGCAGCCGCGGATTGTGCGCCACGCAGTCCAACCGGCACAACTCCCGCCCCGCGGCGGCGATCCGCCGCTCGGCCCGCTCCAACATCAACCGCCCCGTCCCACGCGGCGCCAGCTCCCGGTCCACCATCAGCCGGTGCACGTAACCCGCCACCGGCGGCTGCTCACCCCAGGCCCCCGGGTCCTCCCACCACAACTCCCACGCCCCGACCACCGGCCCCGCTTCACCGAGCGACGCCAACCACACCTCTCCCTCCACCAGCCTCCGACGGAAGTGGTCCTCGCCCAACTCCCCCGGCTTCCACTGGTCGATCCCGCGCGCCAGCTGCCACCGCGCGGCCCCGTCCCGCAACGCCACCAACG
>NZ_WMLF01000526.1 GCF_014156695.1 Streptomyces durbertensis
GCTCCGGAGGCGGGGTCGGGGCCGGGCCGCGCGGCCGACGCCGGGCCCAACGCCGGGCCGGCAGCCGGCGCACCGGTGCCGCCGGGGCCGGTGCCGCCACGGCCGATGCCGACGGGGCCGATGCCGACGGGGCCGATGCCGACGGGAACCGAGCGCGTCGCGCCGGCCCCGGAGGCGGGGACCGGCGCCACGGCCGGCACAGCACCCGATGCCCCCAGGAGCTTCCCCTCAGGTCCCGCTCCTACGGGGACGGGCCAGGCGGGGGCCGCTCCGGCGGGACCCGGCCACGTACCGCCGGCGCCGGAAACGCCGCCGGCGCCGTTCGGCGGCCCGGCGGCCGGGGCCGCGCCCACCGACTCGCCCCGGAGCGGTGAACCACCGGAGCCCGTTGCGCCGAACGCCGGCGCCGGACCGGGGTTCGGGCCGCCGCCGGACTATCCGGCCGACCCCCGCACCGACCCGCGCAACGGCCTTTACGACACCGCGCCGACCGGCGACACCGGTCAGCCGCCGCCAACCGCTCCCGACGCGGCGGCCGGTGGCCAGCCGGAGCACCCCGCCTACCGGCCGCAGCGGCGGGGACCGGTGGGACCGGCAGGACCGGCGGATTCGGTCGGCGACGGGCCGCCGGCCGCCCCCGCGGCCCCCCACGCGGCGTGGTGCGGTGCCTGCCGGGCGGGCGCCGTGGACGCGGACGGCTACTGCGAGCGGTGCGGGCACGCCCAACTCCGCGAGCGCGACCGGCTGGAGCAGGTGGACGGCCCGGTGGCGGTCGCCACCGACATCGGCAAGCGGCACCACCGCAACGAGGACTTCTTCGCGATCACCGCCGGCGCCCGCGCGTCCGGAGGGGAGCCTGCCGACGTCGCCGTGGTCTGTGACGGCGTGTCGTCCTCCACCCGGCCGGACGAGGCGTCCGCCGTCGCTGCCCGCGCGGCCTGTTCCTGGCTGGGCCGGGAGTTGGCCGACGGCGGCGACGCGCGGTACGCGATGTTCGACGCGATCCTCCGGGCCCACCAGGCGGTCACCGCCCTGGCCGAGGGCGGAAGCCCCGAGCAGAACTCGCCCGCGTGCACGATCGTCGCCGTGGTCGGGCAGTCCAGGGTGGCCACCGTCGGCTGGGTCGGCGACAGCAGGGCCTACTGGGTGCCCGACGACCGGACGGCGCCGGCGTGCCGGCTGACCGAGGACGACTCGTGGGCGGCGCAGATGGTCGCCGCCGGTCTGATGACCGAGGCGGAGGCGGCCGCCGACCCCCGGGCGCACGCGATCACCGGCTGGCTGGGGGCCGACGCCGGCGAGGTGGAGCCGCACGTCGCCTCGTTCGCCCCGGAGCGCCCCGGCGTGGTGGTGGTGTGCACCGACGGACTGTGGAACTACGCGGAGTCCGCCGCGGAGATGGCCGCCGCGGTGCCGGCGGACGCGCGCGTCCGCCCGTTGGAGGCGGCCCGCGCCCTGGTGGCGCACGCGCTGCGCGGCGGGGGCCACGACAACGTAACGGTGGCGCTCGTTCCGTTCCCGGCGTACCCGGCGCGGGCAGGATCGGCCTGACGAACCGGGGCGTACCGCCCCGGTCGCCGCCGCGGGGCCGCGGTCCGTCCGGACAACCGAGTGGAAGCAGGACACAGCAGGGATGGCCAACTTCGCCAAGTCGAACGTGCCGCGGTTCTCGGTCGACGTCTACCAGAACCGGTACCTCGCCGAGGGCGCCCAGGAGGTCAACGCCATAGTGACGGTCACCTCCACCGGGGGCGGCACCTCGGGCGGCATGCCGCTGGTGCGGCGGGAGGCGCTGGGAACCGGCCGGGCCGCTGTGGTGATCATGGTGGACTGCTCGGGTTCCATGGATTACCCGCCGAGCAAGATGCGGAACGCGAGGGACGCCACCGTCGCCGCGATCGACACCCTCACCGACGGTGTCGCGTTCGCGGTCGTCGCCGGCAACCACCTGGCCAGGGAGGTCTATCCGGGCGACGGTCGGCTGGCGGTCGCCGACCCGGCCACCCGGGAGCACGCCAAGCGGGCGGTGCGGGAGATCGAGGCGCGCGGCGGTACCGCGATCGGCACCTGGCTGCGGCTCGCCGAGCGACTGCTGAGCGGCCACGACGCCGCGATCCGGCACGGCATCCTGCTGACCGACGGGCGCAACGAGCACGAGGAACCGGAGGCGCTGCGGGAGGCGCTGGCCGCCTGCGCCGGCCGGTTCACCTGCGACGCGCGCGGGGTGGGCACGGACTGGGAGGTCGCGGAGGTCACCTCGATCGCCTCCGCGCTGCTCGGCACCGCCGACATCGTCGCCGACCCGGAAGGACTGACCGGGGACTTCACGAAGATGATGACGGCCGCGCTCCGCAAGGAGGTCGCGGACGTCGCGCTGCGGTTGTGGACGCCGCTGGGCGCGGAGGTGGTGTTCGTCAAGCAGGTCGCGCCGACCGTGGAGGACCTGACCGGCCGGCGTACGGACACCCGTCCGCGTTCCGGTGACTATCCGACCGGCTCCTGGGGCGACGAGTCCCGCGACTACCACCTGTGCGTACGGGTCCCGGCCGCCCGGGTCGGGCAGGAGATGCTCGCCAGCCGGGTCTCCCTCGTCCGCGCCGGCGCCGACGGCGCCTGGCAGACGCTCGCCCAGGGGCTGGTGCGGGCGGTGTGGACGGACGACGCGGCGGCGGCGACCACCCTCAACCCGCAGGTCGCCCACTACACCGGTCAGGCCGAGCTGGCGCGGGCCATCCAGCAGGGCCTGGAGCTGCGCAAGGCCGGCGACGCGGCCGGCGCCACCGCCAGACTGGGCCGCGCGGTGCAGCTCGCGGCCGCGTCCGGCAACAAGGACACCGCCAAGCTGCTGGCGAAGGTGGTGGACGTGGTGGACGCGGCTGCGGGTACTGTTCGGCTGAAGACACGGGTGACGGAGGCCGACGAGATGACGCTCGAAACCCGGTCGACGAAGACGGTCAGAGTGAAGAAGTAGCGGCGACAGCCACGACGTGAGGGGGCAGCCGGAGATGCCGACTTGTCCGAACGGCCACCAGTCGGCGGCCGACGACTGGTGCGAGGTCTGCGGGCACCGCATGGCCCCCGCGCCCGGCGCGGGCCAGCTCCCACCGCCCCCGCCGTCCGGCGGCTACGGCTACCCCGCCCCGCCGGGGCCCACGGCCCCGATGCCCGACGACGCGACGGCCCAGGCCGAGCTGTGCCCCCGCTGCCGCACCCCGCGCGAGGAACGGGCGCAGTTCTGCGAGGAGTGCCGGCACGACTTCCGCGTCGGCGCGTCCGGCTCGTTCCCGCCGCCGCACGGCGGACAGGGGGCGCCGCACGGCGGACAGGGGGCTGCACCGCTGGAGTACACCAGCTCGGGCCGCAGCCATCTGAAC
>NZ_WMLF01000527.1 GCF_014156695.1 Streptomyces durbertensis
ACCCCACCCTCCTCGCCGCCGCGCGTCCGACCCGGTCGCGGCTCCGCCCGGCGCCGTCACACCCGTCGCCTGGGTCTGGCCGGCGCGCTGGCGGCGCTGCTGGCGGCCGCCGGCCCGCCGGCCGCCACCGCCGACACCCGCGCCGTCGGGCCCGCTGCCCCGCACGGCGCGGGCGCCGCCCCGGTGGACGCCGCCGCGCTCGCGCCCGGCGACCTGGTCAGCGCCGTCCCGCAGCGTTTCAAACCGGATCCGGTCACGCCGTCCACGGCCCGGTCGTGGCTGATCCACTACCGGTCGACCACCGCCACCGGCAAGCCGAACGTCGTGTCGGGAACGGTCATCGTGCCCTCCGACGGGCGTACCGGGACCCGCCCGCTGGTCAGCTACGCGGTCGGCACGGTCGGTCTCGCCGACCACTGCGCGCCCTCCCGCACCTTCCCCGCCGGCCTCACCAGGGAGGGCTCGCTGATCAACCGGGCGCTGCTGCGCGGCTGGGCCGTGGTGGTCACCGACTACGAGGGCCTGGGCACCCCCGGCACCCACACCTACACCGTCGGCCCGTCCGCCGGGCACGCGGTGCTCGACGCCGCCCGCGCGGCGATGCGGCTGCCGGAGGCCGGCATCGGCGCCGACTCGCCGGTGGGCGTGATGGGTTACTCCCAGGGCGGGCAGGCCTCCAGCTGGGCGGCCGAACTGCACGGCTCCTACGCCCCCGAGCTGGACGTGCGGGGGACGGCGACCGGCGGTGTGCCGCGCGACCTGCTGGAGGTGGCCGAGTACAACGAGGGGAAGGCCGGATCCGGGCTGATCGCGATGGCGGCCGTCGGGCAGGACGCGGCCTTCCCGGAGCTGGATCTCGACGGCTATCTGAACGCGCGCGGCAAGATCCAGAAGCGCATCGCCGAGACGCAGTGCGTCGAACTCGGCACGGCGAGCTGGCCGTTCGGCCGCGTCGACCAGATCACCACCCGCAACCCGCTGGCCGAGCCGCTGTGGCGGGACCGCCTCGCCCGTTCCACGCTCGGCACCGCGGCGCCCAGGTCGCCGGTCTTCCTCTACCACGGCTCGGTGGACACCCTGATCCCGTACAGCGAGGGCACCGCGCTGCGGGACGCCTGGCGGGCGCGCGGCGCCGACGTGACGTTCAGGTCGGTGCCGTTCGCGCACGTCAGCGGCGCCATGGCCGGCTCACCGCTGGCGATCGCCTGGCTCGCGGACCGCTTCGCGGAGTAGCCCCGGGGCGGGCACGCCGCCCCGTCCCGTCGACCCGGGCGCGCCGCCCCGTCCCGACGACCCGGCCGGACCTCGTGTCAGGCCGGGTCGTCCGGGACCCGGTACAGCTCCGCCACCTCCTGCTCGAAGTCGGCGACGATCTGCGCCCGCCGCAGCTTCAACGACGGGGTGAGCTGGCCGCGTTCGACCGTGAACCGGACCGGCAGCACGGCGAACCGGCGGATCGACTCCGCACGCGAGACCAGGCCGTTTGCCTCGTTCACCGCCTGCTGGAGGCTGTGCAACAGGTCGCCGTCCCGCACGAGTTCGCGCGTCGTCAGGCCGTGTTTGCGGTGCGTGCGGCGCCAGTGCGCGAGCCCGTCCTGGTCCAGGGTGAGCAGCGCGACGAGGTAGGGGCGGTCGTCGCCGACAACAAGGGCCTGGTCGACGAGCGGGTGGGCGCGCAGCCAGTCCTCCAGCGGCGCCGGTGCCACGTTCTTGCCGCCGGAGGTGACGATCAGCTCCTTCTTCCGGCCGGTGATGGTGAGGTAGCCCTCGTCGTCGAGTTCGCCGAGGTCGCCGGTGGCGAACCAGCCGTCCGCGTCGGTCTCCTTCGGCACGCTGTGGTCGCGGGCGTCCCAGTAGCCGTAGAAGACCTGGCCGCCGCGCAGCAGCACCTCGCCGTCGTCGGCGACGCGTACCGCCATACCGGGCATCGGCCAGCCGACCGTGCCGAGTTTCGGGCGCAGCGGTGGGGTGACGGTGACGGCGGCCGTGGTCTCCGTCAGCCCGTACCCCTCGTAGACCTCGATGCCGGCGCCCGCGTAGAAGGCGCCCAGCCGCTCCCCCAGCGGCGAGCCGCCGCAGATCACGTGCCGCACCCGGCCGCCGAGCGCGGCCCGCACCCGCTTGTAGACCAGGGTGTCGTACAGCCCGCGGGCGGTGCGCAGCCCGACGCCGGGCCCGCTTCCCTCCCCCTTCAGCCCCTGGCTCCAGGCGTCGCCCCACCGGGTCGCGACCCGGGCGGCCCGGTCGAAGGCCCCGGCCCGCCCCTTGGACTCCGCGGTCGCCCGGGCGGTGTTGTAGACCTTCTCCAGGACGTGCGGGATCGCCAGCAGGAAGGTGGGCCGGAAGCCCCGCAGATCGGCGAGGAGTTCGTCTGACCGCACGCTCGCCGCGTGGCCCTGCCGGACCCGGGCGCGCTGGCAGCCGACGGAGACCATACGCCCGAAGACGTGCGCGAGCGGCAGGAACAGCAGTGTGGCGGCGGGCTCGTCGCTGACCCGCTCGAACACCGGGTGCAGCAGTTCGATCGCGTTGTCCACGCCGGCGTGGAAGTTGCCGTGGGTGAGCACACACCCTCTCGGCTGGCCGGTGGTGCCGGAGGTGTAGATGAGTGTGGCGACGGTGTCCGGACCGAGGGCGGCCCGCCGTTCGTTCACCAGCGCGTCGGGTATCCGGCTTCCGACGGCGGCCAGTTGCCCCACCGCGCCGTTGTCCAACTGCCACAGGTGCCGCAGGTCGGGCAGCGTGCCTCTGATGGCGCTGACCAGCCGGACGTCCTCGACGTCCGCGACGAGCATCGCCGAGACGTACGCGTCGCGGAGCACCGTGCGCACCTGCCCGGCCGACGAACCCGGGTACAGCGGCACGGTGATCAGCCCGGCGGCCCAGGCGGCGAAGTCGACGAGCGTCCACGCGTAGGAGGTCGGCGCCATGATCGCCAGGCGCTCTCCCGGCTTCAGTCCGCTGGCGAGCAGCCCCTTCGCCACCGCCATGACCTCGCCGGCGAACTCCGCACAGGTGACGTCCCGCCACTCGGTGCCGTCCGCGCTCCGCCGCGCGAACACCACCTCACCAGGGGCCTGTTCTGCGTTCTCGAACGGAATGTCCGCAAGTGAGCCCGTCAGCCGGGGCGGCGCCAGCGGCGGCACCGAAGCCTCCCGCACCCTGCCGCCCTCCCGCACGAGATCCGGCGGCCTCAGCAGCCGTGGCGTCCCGAGGGCGGCCAGGTCGTGACCCGCCGGACTGCGCTGTGCGGCCATCGGCTCTCCCACGAGGCGGCGTCAACGCCGCCGGGCCCGACCGGTGACTGTTGACAGCGATTCGACAACGACTCCCGTCAGTAGGGTGCCGCCTACACCCCGTCCCCGCCACC
>NZ_WMLF01000528.1 GCF_014156695.1 Streptomyces durbertensis
CTCCCGCACCACCCACCCGCTTCCCGCGACCGTTAAGAACAAAACCCTGACGGGGTTCCGTCCCGCCGCACGCTCGTCGAACATCCCCGTTACAGCGGAACGAACGCCGGGTTTGTGCAGGTGGCGAGGCCACCGCCGGCTGGCGGAGTGGACGGCGAAGGGAAGACGGTCATGTCGACGGAGACAGAGCGGCGCGAGGAGCGCGACGCGCCCGACCAGGGGGGCGGCAGAACGGGCTACGCCGCCCGTGAGGAGGGCGGCGGCCCCGACGTGCCGGCGACGGCGTCCGGTGTACGACGCGTCTGGCTCGGGCGGCTGCTCGCCCCGCTGCTGGCGCTGCTGACGTACTTCCTGCTGCCCGCCGACGACCCGGCGCTGTCGAACGCCGCGCGCACCACGGCGGCCGTGGCCGTGCTGGTGGCGGTGTGGTGGATGACGGAGGCGCTGCCGCTGCCGGTGACCTCGCTGGTGCCGATCGTCGCCTTCCCGTTCCTCGGGGTGCTGCCGATCGGGGACGCCACCGCGCCCTACGCCAGCCCGACGGTCTTCCTCTTCCTCGGCGGCTTTGTCATCGCTCTGGCGATGCAGAAGTGGAACCTGCACCGGCGGATCGCGTTGCTGGTGATGCGGGCGATCGGCACCAAGCCGAAGCAGCTGATCCTCGGCGTCATGATCGCCACCGGCTTCCTGAGCATGTGGGTGAGCAACACGGCGACGACGCTGATGATGCTGCCGATCGGCGTCAGTGTGCTCGCCCTGGTCATCGGCAAGCGCACCGGGGTGGACCCGGCAAAGGAGGAGGGGCCCGTCTCGGAGCTGGCGGAGGACAAGGACACCCGGAACTTCGCGACCTGTCTGATGCTGGCCATCGCCTACGCCGCGACCATCGGCGGCCTGGCCACCCTCATCGGCAGCCCGCCCAACCTGATCATGAAGGGCTTCGTCGAGCAGAACTACGACACCACGATCAGCTTCGCCGCCTGGATGAAGGTCGGCGTGCCGCTGGCGATCGTGTTCCTGCTGGTGGCGTGGCTGCTGCTGACCCGGGTGATCTACCCGACCGGCCTGAAGGACGTCGTCGGCGGCAAGGAGGTCATCCAGCAGGAGATCAACAAGCTGGGCCGGATGTCCCGGGGCGAGTGGAACGTGCTGGCGGTGTTCACGGCGGCGGCGCTGCTGTGGGTGTTCAAGGAGCCGCTGGCCGGCTGGTCGGCGCTGACGACCGTGCTGCCGTTCATGGCGAACCTCTCCGACGAGGCCGTGGCGATCGCCGCCGTCGTCGCGCTGTTCCTGCTTCCCGTCGCCGCCCGGCGCGGTGAGATGACGATGGACTGGCGCACGGCGCAGTCCGGCGTGCCGTGGGGTGTGCTGCTGCTGTTCGGCGGCGGCCTGAGCCTGGCGAAGGGTGTGCAGGAGACCAAGCTGAGCGAGTGGATCGGCACCAGGATGGGCGGGCTCGGGGCGCTGCCGACGGTGCTGCTGATCGCGGTGGTCTGCCTGATCATCCTGGCGCTCACCGAGCTGACCAGCAACACCGCGACCGCCTCGACGTTCCTGCCGGTACTCGGCGGTGTCGCGATCGGCATCGGCATCGACCCGCTGCTGCTGCTCGCGCCGGCCGCGCTCGCCGCGACGTGCAGCTTCATGCTGCCGGTCGGCACGCCGCCGAACGCGATCGTCTTCGGCTCCGGGCACGTCACCATGGGCCAGATGATCAGGGGCGGTATCTGGCTGAACCTTGTCGGCGTGCTGCTGATCACCGCCGCGATCATGCTGCTCGGCGGCTGGGCGCTCGGCGTCCGGTTCTGAACGGGCGTACGAGGGCGTGCGGCGCTCCGGGGCGGCGGCCCCGGGGCGCCGCACGCGTGGAGACCTGTGACAATCAGGCCATGCGCACGAGGCTCAGCCTGGCGCGGCAACTCTTTCTGCTGCAACTGGTGGTGATCGCGCTCCTGGTCGGGTCCGGGGCGCTGCTTGTGGTGGGCGAGGCCCGCCGGGACACCCAGGCCGACGCCGAGCACCGCGCGACCACCCTGGCCACGGCGCTGGCCGAGCTGCCGGAGGTGCGGGCCGCCTTCGCCGCGGACGACCCCGGAGCCACGCTCCAGCCGCTGGCCGAATCCGTACGCCGGGCGACCGGCACGGACTTCATCGTGTTCATGGCGACCGACCGCACCCGCTACTCGCACCCCAACCCGGACCGCATCGGTGAGCGCTTCCTGGGCACGATCGACCCCGCGCTGGCGGGCGGCCGGGTGGTGGAGACGTACGAGGGCACGCTCGGCCCCTCGGCGCGTGCTGTCGTACCCGTACGGGCCGACGGCGGCCGGGTGCGCGGGCTGCTGGCGGTGGGCATCCTGCAAGATCAGATCGGCGCCGAGCTGCGCCGCAGGCTGCCGCCGGTGGCGGGCGTCTCGGCCGCCGCGCTGGTGGCCGCCGCGGCCGGCTCCTGGCTGATCAGCCGGCGGCTGCGACGCCAGACGCTGGGGCTGGGCGCCGCCGAGATCACCCGGCTGTTCGAGAGCCACGACGCGGTGCTGCGCAACGTGCACGAGGGCCTGCTGATCGTCGACCCGCGCGGCCGCCTCACCCTCGCCAACCACGAGGGCCGGCGGCTGCTGGCGCTGCCCGAGCACCCCGAGGACCGGCCGGTGGCCGAACTCGGCGTCGGCGAACCGCTCGCCGGGATGCTCACCTCGGGTGAGCCGGTACGGGACCGGCTGTGCGTGTACGGGGACCGGGTGCTGGTCGTCAACCAGGAGCGCATCGTGCGCTACGGGCGCACGCTCGGCACGGTGACGACGCTGCGCGACCACACCGACATCGAGGCGCTGGCCGGCGAGTTGGACTCGGTGCGCGGCTTCGCGGAGGCGCTGCGCTCCCAGGCGCACGAGTCCGCGAACCGGCTGCACACCGTCGTCACGATGATCGAGCTGGGCCATCCGGAGCGGGCGGTGGAGTTCGCGACGGTCGAGCTGGCCAGCGCGCAGCAGCTCGCCGACCGGCTCACCGACGAGGTGGAGGAGCCGGCGCTGGCGGCGCTGCTGCTCGGCAAGGCCGCGCAGGCGGCGGAGAAGGGCATCGAGTTGACCGTCACCGAGGAGACGGCGGTCAGCGCGGGCGACGAGTCCGCGTTCGCCGCGCGCGACCTGGTGACGCTGGTCGGCAATCTCGTGGACAACGCCATCGACGCCGCGCTGGCCGGGGAGCCGCCGAGACGGGTGTCGGTCACCGCCCGCACGGAGCCGGACGGCACGCTGCTGGTGCGCGTCGGCGACTCCGGGCGGGGCGTGGACAGCGCGCACCTGGAGGCGATCTTCGACCGCGGCTGGTCCACCAAGCGGCCGGCGGAGGCCGACCG
>NZ_WMLF01000529.1 GCF_014156695.1 Streptomyces durbertensis
CCTCCAGGGCGACTGCGGACCGGAAGGAATTGAGTGCGGCTGCGGGTCCGGTCGGGGGCGCTACGGGAGCCCCTGCGGTTATGGGGTCCTGCTGGAAGACCAGACCGGTGGCGCAGGCAGTCAGAGCCCTCAGGTAGAGGACGGCTCCAGTAGTGGACTCGATGAACGCACGCCAGTTGAGCGAGTCGTGTCCCGGTACGGGCAGAGCGAAGAGCACCTCGATAACCCGGTAGAAATGCTGCGGGGCGAGAGTGCTGGGGACGGGAGGAAGCGGAAGCTTCGGGGGTGCCTCCTCCAGCCTTTCGGTCGGTGTGTGGCGCGTCTCCGGGTCGAACCTCTGGTCCGGGTCGTACTCGTAGATCAGAACCTGAGGAGTGGCGTTGAGCGTAGGAACTTCACTGGTCCGCACCCCCAGCAGTGACTTGAGAGTTCCGGGCGTTATGTCGCCGGGACTGTAGGGCGCCGCTTCCAGCGACTCCTCCGGGAGGGAGATGTCCTCCTTGACGGAACTCTGAGACGCCGTGATCCGCATCGGATCCGGCTGGATCGTGATGCTGACTCCCGCCTCCCACACCGGCAGGCCGTCATACTTTTGCTGGTACGAAACCAGCGTGGTTCCCATGACCTCCTTCTCCTCGACAAGTTCCAGAGTGCTGTGCCCCGGCGGTGCGGCTGAACTTTCGGCGGCGAGCGCATCGTGGCCGCCGGCCCCCGGCAGCGTCGACGCGTGTATCCCGTAGATGGGCGCGACTTCACGCAGGTAGTTCTCGGCGAGAATCTGGGCTGTCGCGGCCCGATAGGCTCCGGAGTCCTCGTCGACTTCTGCCTGGTCATCTGCGGGTGAGACTGCCACGAAGGGCTCCTGGAAATGTTCCAGGTGCTGTACCTTGCCATGGTTGTCACGGTGGACATTATCCGTGAGCTCGAAAACCACGATGACTCCTTCAACTATCGAGTGGCAGAAATCCACGCTGCGGCGGTCGCTACGCGTGCTATATCCCTCGCGTAAACCGAGTTGATTATCCTGTCGGCGGGCAGGTGATAATTCGGATTGGGCTCCGGATTTGAGGAGGTGCGCCCAGGGCCGGCAAAAAAGTCCTCACACGCCAGACAAGCCGCATACCCCTGGAGTTGGAAGCTGTAATGGTCGCTGCGGTGCTCGGCCGGATCGCCCTCACCGTCGGAGCCGGGGTACAGCTGGGGTGTCGGAAGGCTCGGTGATATCTGCTGTGTCGTGGCCGCGATCAGTTCGGCGAGCCGAATCGATCGCGCTTGCACGTCCACCGAGGGGGTGAACCCCGCGTGCAATTCGAAGTTCCTGGGCTGCTCGACGTCGTAGCCGATCATGTCCATCTGCAGAACCGCCACAATGTCGGTGCCGAGCCGAGCCTGGTCCAGGGCGTATGCGTGGCTGCCCACGAGCCCATGCTCCTCCGCGTTGAAGAAGACGAAACGGACTTCGCGCCGTGGCATGTCGGCCTCCGCGGCCTCCAGGGCCAGGATTGCCCTCACCGCGCAGAGGACACCCGCGATTCCACTGCCGTCGTCGTCGGCTCCGGGTGCGGGGTCGACCCGTGCGCGATAGCCGGGCTGCCGTGCCGCCGTGGAGTCCATGTGCGCGGTCACCAGAACAACGCCGGGAAGACCAGATCCAGAAAGGACGGCCTCGACGTTCTCATAGCGCCGGCCCTCGTGAATGAACCGGTGAGTCCGAGCCGTCAGACGGCCGGCAGCCGACGCGGTCAGGTCGTCCAGCAGGGCCCGGGTCGTGGAGTTGTTGTCGGGGTGATGAATATGACGGCTTCGAATGTCCACGTTCCCGGACGCCGGACGAGCTCCGGTGTACCGGTCCACTTCGTCGCCGATGCGTTCTGTCGTGATCTGGTACTCAATGAGCTCCCCCTCCTGCGGCGTCAGCCTCGGGGCATCCGAGAGCCTCGGGGCATCCGAGCTGAGACCGCTCTCTGTTTGCGCGTGCCACGTTGCCGGGGCGACCGCCCCCGAGGGTCCATCCCCGTCCGCAGGCGCGGCCAGCAGCATCGGAGAGGCCTGGAGCTTCAGATTGTGACCGTGGCGTGCCCCCGCGAAATGGTGGCTCTCCACCGAGCGCCCGGCAGGCATTGCGACGAAAAGCCCCTCCTCTGTAGAACTGAGCACCCGCCGCGCTGCACTGTCATCGATGAAGGAGCTGAACGAGTTGCCGATCGCCGCTCCGAAGCCGCTCTCACTTTGCTGGTCATCGCGGAGGAGGTAGAGATCCGTGGTAAGCGGCTCGTCGTCGTCTCCCAGACGGTCGACGAAGAACCCCAGGTCGTCCAGCTCAAGGGCCGTTACCGCGTCGGCCACCGCATACAGATCGACCGAAGCGTCCGACGAAGGGCTCCGGTGACGCACGGCCGCGTGTAGTGGAACCAGTGGCTTCTCCCGTAGGAGAGAACGCCAGTCCGCGCCGTCCGCCTCGGCCGGATCGATGCGAACACGCAGATAGCGCAAGGGCGATAGCCGGGAGAGTACTACCCGTGCGAGATCCGGATGCGGGGCGACGAGGAAACCCGCGAGACGGGCGAAGGACCGTTCAGTGGCGTCCTCGCCGACGAAGAGCAGGCGTGGACTTCCGGCCGCGCCGTTCTTCGCCGCCAGAGCGGCCTGCTCGAATAGGAGCATTGAATTTTTTGGACCGTAGAGAATGAGTTGGCGATCGAAAAACGACAACAAGCCAGCTGCATCAAGTGCTGCATTTATGTGCGCTTCTGGAATGGAGCCGCGATCGAAAAGGATTCCGAGGTGGACGCCATCGCTCCGCAGATCCTCAAGAACAGACGTGGCGTCAGGGTAGGCCGCCAGGTCTTGTATATCTGTCGCATCGGCGGATGCTCGAACAGAAGCCAGTGTGTTTTCGATGTCGAAGAAGGCGACTCTTCTCGTATCCTCAGCCATTGAAGGGTCCCTCCTTGGCGGTCGAAAGTGCCGCACCGACCTGCTGCATTGACGGTGAGCCAGCTTTTCCTTGCGGCGTTCGCGCCCGACGCATGCCATCTCTTTGTGGGTGGCATACTTCAATTTCCTAGCGGCGTTCTTCTGTGTTCCGCGCTTCTCGTACTGGTCCCCTCGTAGCAGCATGAAACAAGAACGCCGTAGTTGCAACCGGTGAAATGCGTTACGCTTCAATTGTGCGGGATGAAATAATTTCCAGTTCAATATTTTTGCCGGCTAGGTGATGGACTGGAGAATTACTGAGGTTGAACTCGTGATGTCGCTGGGTTGCTCAGGTGGGTCTGATGGTCAGGCCGGTCTCGGTGAGGCAGCCGTCTACGAGGTCGCTGCGGTACTGGATGTGCCGTAGGCCGCGTCGGATG
>NZ_WMLF01000053.1 GCF_014156695.1 Streptomyces durbertensis
GCCCTCCCGGTCGCCCCCGGCCGGCCGCTCCCGGCCGGCACTCCCGGCCCCGGTCCGGAATCCCGGACCCGGGCCCGCCGGAGCGGGCGGCGGGCCGGCCCGGCCGGGACGGTCGCCGCGCGGGGCCGTCCCGTTCCGGTACCGGCGTCGAATTCACGCCCCGGGGCCGAATGCGCGCACCCGGGCCCCGAGAGCCGGATGCTTCGCGCACCCGAGCGATTTCCCGCGTCTTCCCGGCGTCTTCCCACGTCCTGCCGCGCCCGAGGCGCGTACCGACTGCGTCTTCAGTGCGTCCTCAGTGCGCCTTCAGTGCTTCGTGAGCGCGACTTCCACACACCTTCGGCGCGCCTTCAGCGGCGTCCGACGAGGTCGAACGTCAGGGGTTGGCCTTCTTGTAAGCCTCACGGATGGTGGTGGGAACCCGGCCGCGCTCATTGACCTCGTAGCCGTTCTCCTTCGCCCACGCGCGAATCTTGGGCGTTTCCGCGCTGCTGCTCGAAGCGGTCGTGGAACGCGCGGCCTTCGCTCGGCCACCGGAGCCGCGACCGGTACGGCGACCGGCCTTCACGAACTCCGCGAGGGCGTCGCGCAGCTTGCCCGCGTTCTCAGCGTTGAGGTCGATCTCATAGGACTTGCCGTCCAGCGCGAACGTCACCGTCTCGTCGGCTTCGCCGCCGTCGAGGTCGTCTACGAGAAGGACCTGGACCTTCTGTGCCACCGGCTTACTCCCATTCACTGCCGCCGCCCTGGACTGGATGGCAGGGCAGACATAACCGATTAACGATTTTGACGACGCCAGCAAACCGCTTTTTCCCCGGAAACACAAACCCTCCGGCAGGTTTGCTCCGCTCTCGACACGACTCGGCAGGACCTTTCGGACAAAAAGACCTGCCGCGTGACATCACCGTGACGCGGAGACACCGCCCCGAGCACGGAGACCCGTTCGCGGAGAGGTGTTCAGAGATGCAGAAGCATCCGGCTGTTGCCAAGGGTGTTCGGCTTCACCCGTTCGAGACCCAGGAACTCGGCGACACCCTCGTCATAGGAACGCAGCAGCTCGCTGTAGACATCACCGTCGACCGGGGCTTCACCGATCTCGGCGAAGCCGTGCCTGGCGAAGAAGTCCACCTCGAAGGTGAGGCAGAAAACGCGTCGCACTCCCAGCCAGCGCGCGGTCTGCACCAGCTTCTCCAGGAGCCGGTGGCCCACTCCCGCGCCCCTGAGCGCCGGGTCGACGGCGAGTGTGCGGACCTCTGCCAGGTCCTCCCACATCACGTGCAGTGCGCCGCAGCCGACGACTTCCCCGTCGTGGTCGCTCTCGGCCACCCAGAACTCCTGGATGTCCTCGTAAAGCGTGACGGTGGCTTTGTCCAGCAGGATACGGTCCGACGTGTAGATGTCGAGGAGCCGCCGAACCGCACGCACATCGCCGGTGCGGGCCCGCCGGACCGTGACCGCTGTTATGGCATCAGGCATGAGCGAACGCTATCGCCTGTCGGGGCCGTCAGGGTTCCACGCCGTCCGGCCGGTCCTGCTCGCCGGCTCCTTGCACCGCATTGAGGCCGACAACGCGCAGGGCGTCGCGCAACGCTTTCGTCTGTTCCGGCGACATCATCCCGAAGAACGCCACCAGGGCGGCGGCGGGGTTGTCGCTCGCCGACCACGCCTCGTTCATCAGCGCGGCCGAGTACGCGGCGCGGGTGGACACCGCCTCATAACGATAGGCGCGACCTTCCTGCTCACGGCGCAACCAGCCCTTCTGGTGAAGGTTGTCCAATACCGTCATGACGGTCGTGTACGCGATCTGCCGTTCTTCTCGCAGATCCTCCAGCACTTCGCGCACGGTGACCGGACGGTTCCACTCCCACACCCGTGTCATGACGGCGTCTTCGAGATCACCCAGTGGTCGCGGCACGTCACGAATTGTAGGCGCGGGGACGGCCGCGGGGCCCGCGCGACGCGTGAAAGGCCGGTGGGAGTCCACTCCCACCGGCCTGCGGTCCACCGCGCGGGTCAGGCGCGGTTGGCCTCGCGCCGCGCGGCCTCCCTGGCGGCGAACGCGGCGTCCACCGCCGCGTCCTCCTTGGACTTGTTCGGGCCGCCCTGGCTCTTGACGATCGTCACGATGAGCGCGGTGAAGGCGACGGCCATCACCGCGGACGGGGTGAGTGCGGCGATGTACTCCATGCTGCTGGCCTCCTCGGTGCGCGGCTGGGGCGCGTCCTGGTGCGCGTCGGCCCGCCACACGTCGGCGGGCCACGTCGGCACCCAGAGTAGGACAGACCGCTCCGCCCCCGGCGCCGGGGGCGGCGGTCGGGGGCGGAAACGAGCCGGGAACCGGCCGGGACCGTGACCGGAAGAGGCGCCCCGGCTCGGTCGCTCAGGCGAGCAGGGCGGCCGGCAGGACGTCCTGCGCCGGGGGCGGCGCGGGGCGGCGGCGCGGCGGGAAGACCTCCGCGGGCGTGGGCACCGGCCTGGCCGGGTCGGGGCCGGGCCGGCTCGGCTTGGCCGGTGACGCGGGCCGGGGCCGTGCGGGGGGCTTCGGTTCGGGGCGCGGCTTGTTCTCGTCGGCGCAGGTCGGGGCCGCCGTCATCGGCCGGCCGCCGGGACGGGCCTCCGGCAGCCGGCCGGGGCGGACCTCGGGACGGCCACCGGGGCGGGACGCGGGCAGGCCGGAGAGGCCGCCGGACGGGCCGTCCGGCAGGCCGCCGGGCAGGAGCAGCAGCGGCCCCCGGACGCCCGGCAGCGCGGCGCGGACGAGCAGCATCGCCCGGCGGGCGGCCTCGTACGGGCCGGTGCGTTCGGCGCAGAGGCCGCGCAGCGCGCTCAGGTCCTCGTCGGTGGGGACGTACCCCGAGGTCAGGGCCTCCTGGAGCTGCGTGAGATAGCCGGCCGCGGAGCCGGGCAGGGCGGCGCGGTACCGCTCCAGGTCGGCGAGGAGGAAGGCGCGCGCCCTGTCGGCCTCGGCGGCCGTCTCGTCCACGGCTCGGGCGAGCCGCAGACAGGCGCGGACCTCATGGTCCGAAACGAGCGTGGGCTGAGCGGCGTTGGCCAGCGCGCGCCGGAGTACACGCAGCTCGTCGGCACTGAAGGCCATTCCGCCTCGGGAACCATGTGGAGTGGGCATAGTGTGACGATAAGCGCTAATCGGACGAAATGCCCTGAACAACGCGCGCACCCCGGTCCGGACGAGCCGTCGGACCGGGGTGCGGGAGTGCGGAGGTACCGCGGGCGGGTTACAGGCGGGAGGCGTTGCGCTCGTAGACCAGACGCAGGCCGATGAGTGTCAGCCAGGGCTCGTGCTCGTCGATCACCGTGGACTCGCCGAGCACCATCGGGCTCAGCCCGCCCGTGGCGATGACGGTCACGTCGTCCGGGTCGCCGTCCGGGCCGACCAGCTCGCGCGCCATGCGGTTGACGACGCCGTCGACCTGCCCGGCGAAGCCGTACAGGATGCCGGACTGCATGGCCTCCACGGTGTTCTTGCCGATGACACCGCGCGGCTTGGCCAGTTCGATCTTCCGCAGCTGCGCGCCGCGCACGCCCAGCGCCTCGACGGAGATCTCGATGCCGGGCGCGATGACACCGCCCGCGTACTCCCCGCGCTCGGAGATCGCGTCGAAGGTGGTGGCCGTGCCGAAGTCGACGACGATGCTCGGCCCGCCGTACAGCTCGTTCGCGGCGACGGCGTTGACGATGCGGTCCGCGCCGACCTCCTTGGGGTTGTCCATGAGGATCGGCACGCCCGTCTTCACACCCGGTTCGACGAGCACGGCGGGGATGTCGCCGTAGTACCGCCGGGTGACCTCGCGCAGCTCGTGCAGCACGGACGGCACGGTGGAGCAGATCGCGATGCCGTCGATCCCGTCGCCCAGCTCCATGCCGAGCAGCGGGTGCATGCCCATCAGGCCCTGGAGCAGGACGGCCAGTTCGTCGGCGGTGCGGCGGGCGTCGGTGGAGATGCGCCAGTGCTCGACGATGTCGTCGCCGTCGAAGAGGCCGAGGACGGTGTGCGTGTTGCCGACGTCGATGGTGAGGAGCATCGTCAGGCGCCTTCCCTCAGGTCCAGACCGATGTCGAGGATCGGCGAGGAGTGGGTGAGGCCGCCGACGGCGAGGTAGTCGACACCGGTGCGGGCGTACTCGACGGCGCGCTCCAGGCTCAGCCCGCCGGAGGACTCCAGGCGGGCGCGGCCCGCGACCAGCGCCACGGCGGCGGCGGTCTCCTCGGGCGTGAAGTTGTCCAGCAGGATCAGGTCGGCGCCCTCGGCGAGCACCGGTTCGAGCTGGTCGAGACGGTCCACCTCGACCTCCACCGGCAGGTTCGGGAACGCCTCCCGGACCGCCTTGAACGCGGCGGCGACCCCGCCGGCGGCGACGACGTGGTTGTCCTTCACCAGCGCCGCGTCGGACAGCGACATGCGGTGGTTGACGCCGCCGCCGCAGCGGACGGCGTACTTCTCCAGGGCGCGCAGGCCCGGCGTCGTCTTGCGGGTGTCGCGGACCCTGGCGCCGGTGCCGGCGAGGGCGTCGGCCCAGGCGCGGGTGGCGGTGGCGATGCCGGAGAGGTGGCACAGCAGGTTGAGCGCGCTGCGTTCGCCGGTCAGCAGGTCGCGGGTGCGGGTGCGGACGGTGAGCAGCTTCTGCCCGGGCTCGACGCGCTCGCCGTCCTCGACGTGCCGCTCGACCTCGAAGTCCTCGGTGCACACCACCGACAGCACCGCCTCGGCGACGCGCAGCCCGGCGACCGTGCCGGCCTGCCGGGCGGTGAAGTCGCCGACCGCGACAGCGTCCTCGGCGATGGTCGCCACGGTCGTGACGTCGCCCAGGCCCTCCTCCAGGTCCTCCGACAGCGCGAGATAGGCGATGTCCTCCACCTGCACCGGGTCCAGGCCGGCGTCGGCGAGCAGTCGGGCCAGCTCCGGGTCCAGGCCGCACTCGACGCCGTCTGCGGCCTCGCCGCCCGCGCAGCCGCAGCCGTCGCCGCAGCCGCCGGCCTCCTGCGGCGCGTCCGCCAGGTCGAGTGACGGTCCGGCCGGCCGCCGCCCTGTGTCGTCGGGGCGCTGGGCGCGCTCGTCGGGGCTGGTCACGGCGTCTCCTCGGGTTCTGCGGCGGGCTGTGCGGGGTGGTCTGCGGCGTCCTCGGCGGCGAGCGCCTCGGGGGCGGCGACCGGCGGGAAGCCGGTGCCGTCCGTCGTGCGCACGGTCAGGGCGCGCGGGTCGCCGGGGTCGAGCGTAACGACCAGATGCCGGCGCCAGCGCGCGTCGTCGGAATCCGGGTGGTCCTCCCGCCAGTGGCAGCCCCGGGTCTCGGCGCGGCGGCGCGCCGCGGCGACCAGCACGGCGGCGACCAGCCGCAGGTTGGCGGCCTCCCACGTCTCGGTGCCGGGCTCGGCCGGCTTCACGGGCCGGGCGGCGGCGCTCCCCGCCGGGTCCAGGGCGGCCAGCTCGGCGGCCGCCGCGGCCAGGCTCTCCGCCGAGCGCAGCACCCCGGCGCCGCGCGTCATGACGCGCTGCACCGCGCGGCGCGTCTCGGCGGGCGGCAGCGGCAGCTCGCGTCCACCGGTCACCGGCGGCCCGGGGCGGTCGGCGGAGGCGGCCGCGTCCACCACCGAGTCCGCGATGCGCTCGGCGAAGACCAGGCCCTCCAGCAGCGAGTTCGACGCGAGCCGGTTGGCGCCGTGCACGCCCGTGCAGGCGACCTCGCCGCACGCGTACAGGCCGGGCACGGTGGTCCGGCCGGCCAGGTCGGTGCGGACGCCGCCGGAGGCGTAGTGCGCGGCGGGCGCCACCGGGATCGGTTCGGTGACCGGGTCGATGCCGTGCGCGCGGCAGGCGGCGAGGATCGTGGGGAAGCGTTCGGCCCACATGCGGGCGCCGAAGTGCCGGGCGTCCAGGTACATGTGCTCCACGCCCTGCTCCTGGCAGCGGCGGGTGATGCCCTTGGCGACGATGTCGCGCGGCGCCAGCTCGGCCAGCTCGTGCCGGCCGACCATGAAGCGCACCCCGTCGGCGTCGACGAGGTGGGCGCCCTCGCCGCGTACCGCCTCGGAGATCAGCGGCTGCTGCCCCTCGGCGCCCGGCCCGAGGTACAGCACGGTCGGGTGGAACTGGACGAACTCCAGGTCGCTGACCTCCGCGCCGGCGCGCAGGGCGAGCGCGACGCCGTCGCCGGTGGAGACGGCCGGGTTGGTGGTGGCGGAGAAGACCTGGCCCATGCCGCCTGTGGCCAGGACGACGGCGGGCGCGTGCACGGCGCCCACCCCGTCGTGCTGCCCCTCGCCCATGACGTGCAGGGAGACTCCGGCGGTGTGTCCGGCCGCGTCCTTCAGCAGGTCGAGCACCAGGGCGTGCTCGACCGTCTCTATCGACCCACCGCCCGGGGTGCCGGACGCCCGGACCTCCTGCACGGCCGCGACCAGCGCACGCGATATCTCGGCTCCCGTGGCGTCGCCGCCGGCGTGCGCGATGCGGCGCCGGTGGTGGCCGCCCTCCCTCGTGAGCTCGATGCGTCCGGTGGCCGGCTCGGTGTCGAAGACGGCGCCGGTGTCGATCAGGCGGCGCACCGCGTCCGGGCCGTCCTCCACCAGCAGCCGCACGGCGGTCCCGTCGCACAGTCCGGCGCCGGCGACCAGGGTGTCCGCCAGGTGCTGCTCGGGGCTGTCGCCCTCGCCGAGCGCGGCGGCGATGCCGCCCTGCGCCCAGCGGGTGGAGCCGGCGTCCAGCAGCGCCTTGGTGACGATGACCACCCGCAGGCCGGCGGTGGCGCAGCGCAGCGCGGCGGTCAGCCCGGCGACGCCGGAGCCGACGACGGCGACGTCCGCCTCGATCGCCCAGCTCGGCTCGGGCGCGGCGAGCCGCACCGCCGGGAAGGCGCCCGTCTCCGAGGCGTAGTCCTGCGGACCGGTCATGCCGGGCTCCCGAGATCGAGTCGTACGTTGTCGATGAGCCGGGTGGTCCCGACCCGGGCGGCGAGCGCCAGCACGGCCGGACCCCGGTGGCTTCCCCCCACGTCGGCGAAGTCCACGGGGTCGACCAGCGCCAGGTAGTCCAGGTCGACGCCCGACGCCCCGGCCAGCACCCGGCGCGCGGCGTCCAGCACCTCGGCGGGCCCGGCGCCCTCCTCCGCACGCTCGGCGGCGGTGAGCAGCGCGCGGGAGAGCACCAGCGCCCGGCCGCGCTCCTCGTCCGACAGGTAGACGTTCCGGCTGGACAGCGCCAGCCCGTCCGGCTCCCGCACGGTCGGCACGCCGACGATCTCGACGGGGAAGTCCAGGTCCCGCGCCATGCGGGTGATCAGGGCGAGCTGCTGCGCGTCCTTCTCCCCGTACAGGGCCAGGTCCGGCTCGGTCAGGTGGAGCAGCTTGGCGACGACGGTCAGCACGCCGTCGAAGTGCCCTGGCCGGTGGGCGCCCTCCAGCCGCTCCCCCATCGGGCCGGCGCCGATCCGCACCAGCGGCTCGCCGCCGGGGTAGACCTCGTCGACCGCCGGCGCGAAGACCACGTCCGCGCCCGCCTCGGCGGCCTTCACCACGTCGGCGTCCAGGGTCCGCGGGTAGCGGTCCAGGTCCTCACCCGCGCCGAACTGGAGCGGGTTCACAAAGACGGTCACCACCACCTGGCCGCTCGGGCCGACCAGTTCCCGGGCCCGGCGGACCAGCCGGGCGTGGCCCTCGTGCAGAGCGCCCATCGTCATCACCACGGCCCGGCGGCCGGCGTGCGGCCAGGCGCGGAGTCCGGCGGCGGTGTGCAGCAGCGCGGGGCCGTCCTGCGGCGCGGCCGGGCGGGGCGTGGGCTGGTTCATCGGGTGGGCTCCCCGTCCGAGAGGACCCCGAGCAGGTCCTCGGCCAGTTCCGGCTTGAGCAGTCCGTGGGCCAGCGCCCGGTCGGCGGTGGCCCGGGCCATCGCGAGATAGCCGGCGACCATGCCGGGGGCGTGCGCGCGGAGTTCGGCGATGTGCGCGGCGACGGTCCCGGCGTCGCCGCGCGCGACCGGTCCGGTCAGCGCGGCGTCCCCGGACCGCAGGGCGTTGTCCAGGGCGGCGCCGAGCAGCGGGCCCAGCATCCGGTCGGGGGCCCGCACCCCGGCCTGCTTCAGCAGTTCGCTCGACTGGGCGACGAGGGTGACCAGGTGGTTCGCGCCGAGCGCCAGCGCCGCGTGGTAGAGCGGGCGGGCCTCCTCGGCGATCCACTCCGGCTCGCCGCCCATCTCGATGACCAGCGCCTGCGCGGCCAGCCGCAGCTCCTCGGGCGCGGTCACGCCGAACGAGCACCCGGCCAGCCGCTGCACGTCCACCGTGGTGCCGGTGAAGGTCATCGCGGGGTGCAGCGCGAGTGGCAGCGCGCCGACCCGCAACGCGGGTTCCAGCACACCGACGCCGTACCGTCCCGACGTGTGCGCGACGAGCTGTCCCGGACGTACCGCGCCGGTCTCGGCGAGGCCGGCGACCAGGCCGGGCAGGGCGTCGTCCGGCACCGTCAGCAGCACCAGTTCGGCGCGGGCCAGCACCTCGGCGGGCTCGACCAGCGGCACGCCGGGCAGCAGTTCGGCGGCGCGGCGGCGGGAGGCGTCGGAGACGCCGGAGGCGGCGACCGGGCGGTGGCCGGCGAGCGCGAGGGCGGCGGCCAGCGCGGGGCCGACCCGGCCGGCCCCCACCACGCCGACGGCCAGGCGCGCGGGCCGGTCGGCCGCGCGCGCCGGGCCCGGGGACTGTGGATCGTTCACTGAGCTGTGCCTTCCGTTCCAGTCCGCGTGGTCTCGGTACCGGACGATCGCGGCCATGCTACGCGCCGCCCGCGGGCCGCGCCCGCCAGCCCGCGTTCCGACCACCTTCCCTGCCGAGGTCCTCTCGACCACCGCCGGCACGTGCGCCCGGCGGCGGAACGAGCGGACGAGTGGAGCGACGCCGTCGAAAAAGCCCCCGACCACCCACCCCCACGTGCCCAGCACGCGTTTTTCTCGGCGGTGTCGCGGAACTCGGCCGCGGCCGCCACACCGCACGCCCCCGGCGCCACAGCGGCACTCCGGGGGCGTACGGTCCGCAGGCCCGCTGCGCGGGCCGCTCTCAGCGGCGGTTCAGCGACTTCTTGAGTCGCTTCCCCTCCGGCGACTCGCCGAGCGTCTTCCACAGCCGGTCGGAGCTGGTGGAGACGTAGACGCCGGGCGCGCCCTGGCCGCCGCAGCCGTCGCCGTAGGAGACGACACCGATCTGGATCGGCGCCTTCCGGCCCGGCACGTTGCGGAAGATCGGGCCGCCGCTGTCGCCCTGGCAGGAGTCCTTGCCCTCGACGCCGGCGCAGAAGTTGACCCGGTTGTTGTACTCCTTGTAGCTCACCTTGCACTCGCTGTGCGACAGGATCGGCACCCGCACCTGGCGCAGCCGGTCCGGGGTGTTGGGCAGCTCGGTGTCGGTGTTGCCCCAACCTGTGACCACGGCCTTCTGGCCGGGCCGGATGAGCGCGTCGGTGCCCTGGGTGGGCATCTTGATCGGGGTGATGCCCTTGACCGGCTTGGCCAGTTCCAGGAAGGCCACGTCGTAGGCGTCGTTGCCCTTGGTGTAGCGCGGGTGGATGACGATGCCGCCGGCGTCGCCCTTGCCGGCCGGCTTCCGCACGTCGCGTATCTGCCCCTGCTTGGCGGACAGCACGGTCCGGCCGACGACGACCTGGAGGTCCTTGGCTTTCTCGCCCTCCACGCAGTGCGCGGCGGTCATCACGACGTACGGGTCGACGAGGCTGCCGCCGCAGAACTGCCGCTTGAGCGCGCTGCCCTTGCCCTTGTAGAGCACGCCGGCCATGAACGGGTAGGCGTCGTTCGACACCTCGGTCCCGCCGATGATCGCGTGCGCGGACGGCGCGGTGGCCGCGACGAGCGACAGGGCGGCGACGGACGCCAGCCCGCCGGCGGCCAGACGCTTCCCGGCCTTGGTGGTGAAACGGAATGACATGAGGGGGTGGCTCTCTTCTCGCTGAGATCTCTTCCGGGCACGTCAAACAGCCCTGACGAATCGTCAGGAATTGCGCCGGAAACGGTCGTCGGCACATTAGAAGCGTTTACCGAGAGCCGTCAAACCGCCTTTTCCGCACGGCATGGAAAGGCCGCGCACGGCCAATTCCCAGGTTTTACCGGGCGGACCCCACGCTGACCGGACAGACGCGGGGACGGCCCGCGGGGTTGCCCCACGGGCCGAACTCGTCACCCCGCATCAGGCCTTGCAGGCACGGCGGTTGGCCTGGACCAGGCGGCCGGTGCGCCACCGGCGGAACCACCGGCTCCGCAGCGGCCGCCCCACCGCCGGCGGACGCCTCCCGGAATTCCGCCGACGGGATTCCCGGTACGCCTCCCGGTAGGCGTACCGGAGTTCTTCAGGAATCAACCACTCGTCGCTTCCGGGAACGGGCGCGGCAGGGTCCCGGCGCTCGGCGAGACGGTGCAGGGCAAGAAAGTACTCGGCGTGAAGACTCATGGCGTTCACGCTGCACCCGGCCGGCCCCCGCCGGCACGCCGATTGACGGAGGCCGTCAAACGAGGTGCCGGACCGCCCGGCCGACCGGCACGATGTCCGTCATGAGCGTGGCCATCGACATCACCGGACTCCCCGCCGAGCGCGTCGTCTTCGCGCCCTCACCGCTCGCTGAGCTGGGGGCCGCCCTCCACGTGCTCTCCGAGCCGGCGCACCACCCCGGGCTGCACGCGTGGGCCACCACCACAACCGCCCAGCTCAAGCCGGACCTCGCCGGCCGCCTCGCGGAGGCCGACTTCCTGTGGCGCTCCACCCGGTCGGACATCATGCTGCCGACCGGCGCCCGCCCCGGCGCCACGCTCGCCGAGGACCTCGACACCCTCGACACCATGGACGACGAACGCTTCGTCCAGGCCGCGCTGGAGATCAACTGCTCCGCCGACTACTGCGGCGAGGGCCCCTCCCCGCTCGTCGACCCCGCCGCCCGCGAACGCGCCCTGGACCGGGCCGCCGCAAGAGGCCCCAGGCAGCTCGAATTCGCCCTCCACCTGCTCACCGACCCGCCCACCGTGCGCAGATGGATACGCCGCCTCTTCGAGGACTGCGACCAGGCGTTCTTCGCCGACACCTGGCAGCGCGTCCAGCCCCAACTCGCCGCCGACGCGCGCCACAAGACCGAACTCCTCCAGCGCCACGGACTCGCCGACGCGCTCGCCGCCGTCTCCCCCGCCGTGACGCTGGACCAGACCGGCGCAAGGACCCGCGTCCTCGTCGACAAGCTCTCCGACGGCCGGACCGACGCGAACGCCGGCGCCGAGCCGGGCGTCACCCTCGTCCCCACCACCTTCGGCTGGCCGCACCTGCTGGTGCTGCACGCCCCCGGCTGGCGGCCGGTGATCGAGTACCCGGTCGCCGCCCCCGAGATGCGCCCCGGGCCGCACTCCGTCGCGATCATGGAACGGCGGCTGGAGGCGCTGGCCCACCCGCTGCGGATGCGGCTGTGCCGCCACCTGGCCCGCGCCCCGTACACCACCGGCGAGCTGGCCGGCGCGCTGGGCGTCAGCGCCCCGGAGGTCTCCCGCCACCTCAAGGTGCTGCGCCAGGCCGGGCTGCTGAGCACCCGCCGCCAGGGCCGCTACGTGCAGCACCGGATGGACGTCCCCGTGGTCGCCCGCCTCGGCAGCGACCTGCTGGAGGCGATCCTCCGCTGACCACGCGGCACCCGGGGCCCCCGCCGTCACGAGCCGCCGGCGCGGACAAGTCCCGTCTCGTAGGCGAGGACCACGGCCTGCACGCGGTCGCGGACCTCCAGCTTGGTGAGGATGCGGCCCACGTGCGTCTTGACCGTCGCCTCCGACAGCACCAGCTTCTTCGCGATCTCCCCGTTCGACAGCCCCTGCGCGATCAGCACCAGCACCTCGCGCTCCCGTTCGGTCAGCCGCTGGAGCTCCTTCGCCTGCGGCTCCGGCGCCCCGGACGGCAGCATCGGCGAGAACTGGTCGATGAGCCGCTTGGTCGTCGACGGTGCGACCACGGCGTCGCCGCTGTCCACCGCGCGGATCGCCGCGAGCAGTTCGGCCGGCGGCACGTCCTTCAGCAGGAAGCCGCTGGCGCCGGCCTTGAGGGCGGCGAACGCGTACTCGTCCAGGTCGAAGGTGGTCAGTATCAGCACCTTCGGATCACCGGGGCCGCCCTGGCCGAGCTCGCAGATCCGCCGCGTCGCCTCCACCCCGTCCACGTTCGGCATCCGGATGTCCATCAGCACGACGTCCACGGCGGTGGCCCGCAGGATCTCCAGCGCCTCGGCGCCGTCACCCGCCTCCGCCACGACCTCCATGTCCGGCTGGGCGGCGAGCACCATGCGGAAGCCGGTGCGGAGGAGGACCTGGTCGTCGACGAGCATGACACGCACGGTCATTTCAACGGGCTCCTGTTGTGTCTCGGGTGGCGGTTCGGGCCACGGCGGTTCGGGCTGTGCCCGCGAAGGGACGTGGTGGACGGGAAAGCTCGACGGGGGGCGGACGGTTCGAGCGGCCTCATCCGGCGCCCCTGAAGGGCAGTTCGGCGCGGACGCGGAAACCGCCGCCGGTGCGCGGCCCGGCCTCCAGGCTGCCACCGACCATGCCGATGCGCTCCCGCATGCCGATCAGCCCGTGACCGAGCCCGTCGGCGCCGCCACGGCTGTGCACCTCGTCCGGCGCGCCGCGCCCGTCGTCCTCGGCCAGCAGCGTCAACGCGTCGTCCCCGTAGGTGAGCCGGACGGTGGCGCCGGCGTGCGGGCCGCCGTGCTTGCGGGTGTTGGTCAGCGCCTCCTGAACGATCCGGTACGCCGTCAACTCCACCCCGCTCGGCAGCGGACGCGGCCTGCCCTCGATGCGGAAGTCCACCGGCAGGCCGGTGCCCCTGACCTGCTCGACCAGGTCGTTGAGCTGCTCGACGCCGGGCTGCGGCACGTACTCCCCGCCGCCGCCCTCGCCGCTGCGCAGCACGCCCAGCAGCCGGCGCATCTCCGTCAGCGCCTGCCTGCCGGTGCTGGAGATCGTCTCCAGCGCCTGCCGCGTCTGGTCGGGCGCGGTGTCCAGCACGTACGCGGCGCCGTCGGCCTGCACCACCATCACCGACACGTTGTGGGCCACGACGTCGTGGAGCTCTCGGGCGATGCGGGCGCGTTCGGCGGCGACCGTCGCCTGGGACTGCGCCTCCCGCTCCCGCTCCAGCCGGGCCGCCCGTTCCTCCAGCTCCGCGTAGTAGGCGCGGCGCGTCCGCAGCGAGTCGCCGAGCACCCAGGCGAAGCCCAGGGAGAGCAGGTAGAACAGGAACTCCACGACAAGCGTGACGGTGTCGTTCGCCTCCGACCAGCGCGCGACCGCGAGCGCCGGACCCACCACCACCCCGACCAGCGCGAACCGGGACGCCCACACCACCGTGCGCGCGGCGACCGTGTAGACGATGACCAGCATCGCGAGGTTCATCGGCATCACAAAGACGCCGGTGGCGACCTGGAGGAGGCCCGCGACGGTCGCCAGGACCAGCATCCGCTCCGGCACACGTCGGCGCAGCGCCATCACCAGGGCGAGACAGACCATCACCAGCACCCCGGCCACGTCCCGCATCGGGCCGCCGCCGACAAAATGGTGGGGACCGGCCAGCAGGTAGGGCAGGCTGAGCAGCACCAGGACGGCGGCCCAGGAGCCGTCGACCCACGTGGGATGCCTGCGCAGGAACTCATAGAGCCGGTTCACGTCACCCAGCGTAGGCAGGCCCGACGGCCTCCCGGGTCAGCCCGCCGGTCGATCCGCCGACGCCTCAGCTACTCCGCAAGGTGGATGCCGCCTCCCCCGGGCCGGCGCGGTCCACCCCCTGACGACCGGAACCGCCGCTCCGCCCGGCCGCCGCTCCTTCTAACGTGAACGCGTGACAGACGACTGGAACGGGTGGCGGGCCGCCACCGAGCGCGCCCTGTACGGACCTGACGGCTTCTTCGTGCGGGAGGCGCCCGCCTCGCACTTCCGCACCTCCGTGCACGCCTCGCCCCGGTACGCGGCGGCCGTGGCCGAACTGCTGCGGCGCGTGGACACCGCGCTGGGCGGCCCACCGGAACTGGCGTTCGTGGACGTCGGCGCCGGGCGCGGCGAACTGCTCACCGGCGTGCTGGCCGCCACACCCGCCGGGCTCGTCGAGCGGCTGCGGCCCGTCGCCGTCGAACGCGCCGCCCGCCCACCGGGTCTTGATCACCGCATCGAGTGGACCGCCGAGCCGCCCCGGCGGGTCACCGGGCTGCTGTTCGCCAACGAGTGGCTGGACAACGTGCCCTGCGAGGTCGCCGAGACCGACGGCGACGGCGCCTGGCGGCACGTACTCGTCCGCGCCTCCGACGGCGCCGAGCGGCTCGGCGAACCCGTCACGGGCGAGGACCTGGCGTGGCTGCGCCGCTGGTGGCCCCTGGAGGACCAGCCCGAACCGGGACTGCGCGCCGAGATCGGCCTGCCCAGGGACACCGCCTGGCACGACGCCGTCCGGACCGTCACCGACGGACTCGCCGTCGCCGTGGACTACGCGCACACCAGGGCCGACCGGCCGCTGTTCGGCACCCTCACCGCCTACCGCGACGGGCGCACCGTCCGGCCCGTCCCGGACGGCTCCTGCGACCTGACCGCGCACGTCGCACTCGACGCGTGCGCCGCCCACGCCGGCGGCGGGACGCCGCGCAGCCAGCGCGACGCGCTGCGGGCGCTCGGCGTCGACGGCCGACGGCCGACGCAGGAACTCGCCCTGCGCGACCCCGCCGGCTACCTCCGCGCCCTCAGCCACGCCGGAGAGGCCGCCGAACTGCTCGACCCGGCCGGCCTCGGCGCCCACACCTGGCTGCTCTGCCCCCGAGGCCGCCTCCACGACCACGACCTGCTGACGCCGCCGTAGCCGGCGTCTGGCCGGCACCTCCCACGCGCCGGTCGGGGCGTGGCGGGTGCCGGTTGAGGCGCCGGGCGCCGGTCAACCGCGTCGCGCGCCCGACGACGTACCCGCCCGCTGGTCGCCGCGTCCGCGCCTCCGTCGGACCGGCCGATCCGACCGGGGCTCCGACGACGCGACGGCTCCGCCGGCCGGGTCCGTCGGGGGGTCCGCCGCAAGCCGGCGAGCATCGGACGTCCGCGCCGGGGACGGGCGGGCAGTCCCGCGCCACTCCCGGCACGGCACAGCACCGGGCGGACCGGACCAGACCGGGTGCGCGGGCAAACCATGCTCCGGGTGACGCGGAAGGTCTGCCGACCCCCGGGGGTCGGTCACGTCAGCCAGCGGTCCGGGCGGGCGGTCCGGCGGCCCGTCCGGGACCGGTCGGCCTGGGCGTCGACGATCGCGTACGCCTCGTCGACGTCCCGCAGCCGGGCGGACGCCGTGCCGTTGGCGCCGTGGTCCACCAGCACGTCCGCCAACCGCAGCCGCCGCTCCCACGGGCCCTGGGTCAGCCGCACGCTCTGCACCTTCGCGTGCGGCACCAGCGTCAGCTCCCGCCGCAGCAGCCCGCGCCGCGTCGCGAACACCGCGTCCGTCACTCCGTGCCCGTACCCCTGCCACCAGACGGGGACCGCCCAGCGGGCGCGGCGCGGCACCGGCCGCGCCACCCGCGCCGCCTCGTCCAGGTCGACGCCCGGCAGGACCCTGGCCAGCACCCCGGCCGCCACGCCCCTCGGCGCCACCGGGAGCAGCACCGAGTTCCCGATGTCCGAGCCCGCGACCTCCAGCTCCACGCGCACCCAGTCCAGCCGCCGCCACAGCAGCGGCTCGACGATCCGCACCGACTGCACCCGGCCCGGCGGGACCGTCGCGTGCTCCCGGTTCAGCAGGCCGTGGTCCAGCCGCAGCCCGTCCGGCGACTCGGCGACCTTCCAGTCGTACTCGGTCAGGTACCGGCCCAGCGTGGCGACCCACGCCCCGCCGAGCATCGGCACACCGGTGGCGATCGCCGCGCCCACGCTGCCGGTCCACGAGTAGATCAGCACCGGTACGAAGATCGTCGCAAGCAGGAAGCCCCAGCCCGTGCCCATCAGCAGCAGCGCCACCGTCAGCCGGCTCGGCGGCACCCGCACCAGCTCCCGCTCCGGCGCCTCACCGGCGCTGGGCGCCGCCTCGGGGGCTATGCCGGCCGCCCGCGCGAGCAGCTCCGCCCGCAGCGCGACGGCGTCCGCCTCCCCGACGAACGCCAGCTCGTCCTTGTCGTTCGTACCGACCACGTCCAGCTTGAGCTTCGCCACGCCGACCGCCCGGGCCAGCAGCGGACGCGTGACGTCCACCGCCTGGAGGCGGTCCAGCCGGATGTGCGCCACCCGGCGGAACAGCAGCCCGGTGCGGATGCGCAGCTCGGTGTTGGTGACCTGGTAACTCGTCACCCACCACGACAGGAAGCCGTACGCGGCGGCGGCCGGCAACAGCAGCAGGAACGCCACCAGCAGCCAGCCGAGGGTGAGCTGGGTGAACCACTCCCTGGCCCGGTTGAAGTCCTGCACGGCGAACACGGCGAGCGCGGCGATCGGCGCCCACGTGCGGCGCCACGGCGTGACCGGATGCAGCCGGCGGCCCTCCGGCCGCGCGGGCAGCAGCCGCGCCAGGCCCCGGGCGGCGGCCGGCTCCCCGGAGCCGGCGGGCCCGGTACCGCCGGGCGGGTGGTCCCGCCGCCAGCCCCGGTGCTCCGGCCGCTCCGAGTCCTCAGGCGTCTCCGGCGTCTCAGACCTCTCCGGCCCCTCCGGCCTCTCCTGCCTCTCCGGCATGCCGCTCACAGCCCCGCCGACCGGGCCTCGCCCAGCTCCGTCAGCCGGTCCCGGAGCCGCTCGGCCTCCTCCGGCACCAGGCCCGGAATCGCGGCGTCCGTCGCGGCCGCCGCCGTGTGGAGCTGCAACCTGGCCAGCCCGTACCGCCGCTCCAGCGGCCCCGACGTGACCTCCACCAGCTGCATCCGCCCGTACGGCACCACCGTCATCTCCCGCCACAACACCCCCCGGCTGATCAGCAGGTCGTCGGCGCGCTCGGCGTACCGCCAGGAGCGCCAGTTCCGGCCCAGCGCGAACCAGCCGAAGACGGTGACCGCCACCAGCGGCACCATCAGCACCGTCCACACCGGCCCCACCAGCACCCACAGCAGCACCGTCTGCGCCAACAGGATCGGCGGCACGGTCAGCAGCAGCACCGTGCGCCGCATCCGCAGCAGCGCCCGCTCGACCCCGCGCCACTCCACGTCGTCACGCGCCGGCGCGGCAGGCGAAGGCCCGCCGCCCGGCGGCGCCTCCACCCCCGGCGCTCGCTCCGTGGGCACTCCCTCACTCCCCGTCTCCATACGGCCAGCGTAGGCGCAGGTGAGGACCCGTGTATCGGCCCAAAGAACGATCCCTCAAACCTCCCACGGGGGAGATCGCGGGCGGAGCTGTCAGACTATGCGCCATGACGGAGACGACGGTCGGCATCGGAGGCGCCGCCATGTCCAGCACGGACATGGTGCTGAACATCGGACCGCAGCACCCCTCCACGCACGGCGTGCTGCGGCTGCGACTGGTGCTCGACGGCGAGCGCATCAGCGCCGCCGAACCCGTGGTCGGCTACATGCACCGCGGCGCCGAGAAGCTCTTCGAGGCCCGTGACTACCGGCAGATCATCGTCCTCGCCAACCGCCACGACTGGCTGTCGGCGTTCTCCAACGAACTGGGCGTCGTCCTCGCCGTCGAACGCATGCTGGGCATGGAGGTGCCCGAACGCGCGGTGTGGCTCCGCACCCTGCTCGCCGAGCTGAACCGGGTGCTCAACCACCTCATGTTCCTCGGCTCCTACCCCCTGGAGCTCGGCGGCATCACGCCGATCTTCCACTCCTTCCGCGAGCGGGAGGACCTCCAGCACGTCATGGAGGAACTGTCCGGCGGCCGGATGCACTACATGTTCAACCGCGTCGGCGGCCTCAAGGAGGACCTGCCGGCCGGCTGGACCGGACGCGCCCGCTCCGCCGTCGCCGCACTCCGCTCCCGCATGACGATCTTCGACGACCTCGTCCTCGGCAACGAGATCTTCCGCGTCCGCACCCGCGACGTCGGCGTCCTCTCCCCCGCGACCGTGCACGCCTACGGCGTGAGCGGGCCCATCGCCCGCGCCTCCGGCGTCGACTTCGACCTGCGCCGCGACGAGCCGTACCTCGCCTACGGCGAACTGGCCGACACCCTCACCGTCAGCACCCGCACCGCCGGCGACTGCCTCGCCCGCTTCGAGGTGCTGCTGGAGCAGACCCGCAACTCTCTCGACCTCGCCGACGCCTGCCTCGACCGGCTCGCCGAGCTGCCGCCGGGCCCGGTCAACCAGCGCCTCCCCAAGGTCCTCAAGGCCCCCGAGGGCGCCACCTACGCCTGGACGGAGAACCCGCTCGGCCTCAACGGCTACTACCTCGTCTCCAAGGGCGAGAAGACCCCGTACCGGCTGAAGCTGCGCTCCGCCTCGTTCAACAACATCCAGGCGCTCACGGAACTGTTGCCGGGCACGCTGGTCGCCGACATGGTCGCCATCCTCGGCTCGTTCTTCTTTGTCGTCGGCGACATCGACAAGTAGCGGGCCCACGACCCCGGGCGCACCGCCCTCAGGAAACGGCGCGCCGCAGGTCGGCCGCGCCGCCGCCCTCGTCGCCGTCGCCGTCCGCCGAGTCGTCCTGCCCGGCCTCGCCCTCCGCGAGGTCGACGACCTTCCCCACGGCGGGCCGCACCCGCCGCGACCGCTGCCCCGGCAACCCGCGCAGCTCTCCGCCGGCCTCCGCCCCCTCAGCGGACTCCGCCACCGCCTCCGGCTCCACGTCCTCCTGCGGGCCCGCCTCCGGACGCCCGGGCCCGAAGTAGTCGAAGCCGTCGTCAGGCTTCTCCGACCCGTCACCGGCAGCCGCCTCCACCTGCCGGCGCCGCTCCTGCTGGTAGGCGTACCGCCGCAGGTTGCTCAACGCCTCGTCGGCCCGGAGGTAGGTCAGCCGGGTCGGCGCGCCCGACGGCTGCCGGTGGTCGGCGGCGTCCGCCGCCAGCTCCTTCACCGGCTCGGAAGCGGCGATCGCCAACTGCCGACGACCCTCCAGCGCGCTCGCCCGCTCGGTCTCCGCCGTCGCGTACCGCCGCAGCAGCGCAGCGTGCTCGGTCCGCAGCTTCGTCAACTCCGCCCGCTTCGCCCGCAGCAGCTTCTCCAGCTTGCCGCGCAGCTCCCGGGCCTCCTCGATGTCCGCCTCGAGCTCCGCCTGACGCTCGTCGGCCTGCCACGCGGCACTCGCCTGCGCCGCCTTCACCTCGCCGACCCGCTTGCCCGCGTCTCGGTCCCAGGCCCGCATCAGCACGGCCCCGGCCACCGCGGCGGCCGCCGCGCCGAACACGGCTCCCCGCAGCAGCCCGGCATCGCCCATCAGCAGGCTGCCGCCGGCGCACAGCAACGCGAAGCCGGCGACCGATGACGGCACCAGCAGCTTGTGCAGCGGCGGCGCTTGACGGTGACGTCCTCTGGGC
>NZ_WMLF01000530.1 GCF_014156695.1 Streptomyces durbertensis
CCCCCCGCCTACGCCTCCGCGACGTCCTCAGCCCCATGTGACCCACGTCCGGGGTCTCGAAGCCCTGGTGCTGAGTTCCGGCTTCCCCGGGCGCCAACCGGTCGAAAGGTCCGGAGAGGACCTCCACAAGAGACATCTCACCGGTGAAGGCCCGGACGCGCTCGAGCAGGACGCGGTCCTCCCGCTCGGTGAGCTTGGGCGCCACGAGATCCACCAACTCGCCCCACTTCTCCTGGGACAGAGGGGCGCCCAGCTTCGGGATGATCGACTGGACGGCGAAGGACCGGAGCGCGTATGCGGCCTGCGGGCCGTCGAACCGCTTGATGAGCTCGATGTAGTACGGCTCGGCGTTCCAGGCGACGCCGTAGCCGTTCGTCAGAAAGACGTTCACGAGCGTGGCGACGTAGGGGGCCGTCAGGAGCTTGGGAACCTCGCCGTGCCGGCCGTTAGCGGCGGCAACTGGAGCGCGCTTCCCCGGTGAGGCCCTTCGAGGGTATTCGTCCAGGGTCTCCATGAGCACGCTGTTTCCTTAACCCCGAACGCAGTTGACGTGTTCGCGCGTTCCATGGGGCTTCCCTGGGAAGCCGGGTCTGGGGCGGCGCCAAGGTCTGGTCGTGGAGATGCGGCCGTCCCCGCGCCGTGGGGGACGGAGATCGCGGGGACGGCCGGCTGGGAGGCGTCAGCGAAGAGCCTGGGAGATCCGCTGGCGGAGGAGGTCGTCGGTGACGTCGTCGAGGTCGCGCCAGGTGGCGTCGGAGACCTCTTCGGTCTGGAGTTCGCCGATGTCGGCGGTGGTGCGGAGGAGGAAGCGGAAGTCGAAGTGCTGGTGGGCGGGCTCGTCCTTGGCGGGGTTGGCGTCGATGGGGTGGACGTCGATGTGGAGGGGGGTCTGGTTGTGCGGGTTGACGACGTGAGGCGGGATGCCGGTCTCCTCGGCCAGTTCGCGGCCGGCGGCCTGGAGAAGGGTGTCGTCGGAGTCTTCGAGGTGGCCGCCGGGCAGCAACCACTTGCCGGTGGCTTTGTGAAGAATGTGCAGGACGCGGCCGTCGGGGCCGACGAGGATCGCGCCGGCGGTGACGTGACCGGGCAGGGTCTTGCGGCTGGTGAGGTCGTCGCCGTCGTCCAGGAGCCCGAGGACGACACCGAGTTCGGTCTTGGCCTCGGGGTTCTGGACAAGGTAGTCGGCGAGCGTGGTGCGGATGTGGTCTGCCGTGATGGCCATGGTGATCACCTGTTGAAGTAGTTGAGCCAGGTCGCCGCGATCGCGGCGCGGTCGGCCGCGGGAACCTCGTGGATGCCGGGGGCGAGGTCTCCGCGGGTGAGCATCCTGATCGCGGCGAGAACCTCGGCCTGGACCAGGAAGATGAACGGCCCAACGCTGGCGCCATGGATGAAGTTGACGGCGTTGCCGCCGTTCGCCAGATAGAAGTAGTGGCCGGTGGTCTGGTAGCGGGTGACGTGGTCGCCGACCTGCGTGCGGGTGTAGACGTCGGGGAGTCCGGCGAGGTCGAGTTCGTCCTCGCTGGAAGTGACGGTGGCGATGTAGGTGCCGTTGCGGAGGTGGGCGAAGTCTTCGCCCCGCAGGGAGACCGCTCCGGTCGCGCAGAGGACCAGGCCGGCGCCGAGCAAAGCAGCCTCGCGGTCGCGGGCAATGTTGAATCCCTGGGAGAGGGCCTGGGTGCGGCGGACGGGGTCGATGTCGAAGATGGTGACCTGGACGCCCTTGGCGTGTAGGAGGCGGGCGATGGAGGAGCCGAGCTTGCCGAAGCCGATCACGAGGGCGGGCCGGCCGTGGAGGATGTCGCCGCGTCCGCGCATGACGGCCTCGGTGGAGAAGACGACGGACTGGCCGACGAGGAAATCCTCGGGGTCCTTGAGCGGGGACCGGGCGACCGAGATGACGGGGCAGGGCAGTTTGTCGAGTCCTCGTAGCGGCGGTGGCCGTTCTCGGTGTCCTCGACCACCCCGGCGAGCCGCCCGGTGAAGCGGCTGTGGACTGTTTCGAGGGCGGGGGCGAAGTAGCCGCCGACGTCGAGCAGGCAGGTCGCCTCCCCGGCGGCCCGGGACTCGAGGTAGTCCAGGGCGGTGTCGGCGTCGGTGAACAGGTGGCGGGTGAGGGCCTCGACGGCGGTGGTGTGCTCGACCTCGCGCCGGGCGGCGGCGTCGATGGACTTCGGTTTGGGCAGCACCGCCTTCAGGTCGGTCATGGCCGCGACGGCGCGGACGAAGGAGGGCCGCTCGGGCAGCAGGTGCGTGATCAGGAAGGCGGCGGTCTTCTCGTCGGGGGCGAAGGCGGTGGCGATCTTGGTGAAGTAGGCGTCCAGCCTGGCGCGCTCGAAGATTTCCATGGCGATGTCCCTCTCCTGAGGTGAGTCGGGCGGTGCATGGGGGCTGGGTGGTTCAGGCGGTGCGGCAGGCGAAGCCGAACAGCAGGCGGCCGCGGGCAGGGCGGCATCGAGGTAGGCGTCGACGCGGGGTGCGTCGGCGGTCTGGGCGAGCGGGTCGAGCCCGAGGACCAGGGCGGCCCTGCCGTTGTTGCGGACGAGTCGGGTCCACTGCGGGTGGGCGGGCGGTTTCAGGCCCCAGCGGGCGCCGGGGAACCTCAGCAAGACGTGTGAGCCGACGGTCACCAGGGTTCCGAGGGTCTCGGCGAGGTGCCGCATGCGGGTCTCGATCGCTTCGGGGGCGTCGTGGCTGGTGCGGCCAAGGCGGTGGGCCAGCAGGAGGTGAGCGACCTGCTGTCCGTCCGGGGCGGTGCCGGGCCAGGTCCAGGCGCCCAGCGAGGCCACGCGAGGCCAGCAGTCCGGTCTCCGGACCCGTCGCGGGGGTGGTGCGGGTCAGCACGTCCGGACCTCTTCAGCGGTCCGGACGGTCGTGGCCGGCGGGGCGGTGGGGAAGTGGGACCAGACGATCTTCCCGAACGGCCGGCGGGGATCGATGCCCCAGCGGTCGGCGAGGGCGGTGACGATCATCAGTCCTCGGCCGGTCTCGTCCGCCGCCGGGTCCGGGCAGGCGGGCCCGGGAAGGGGCTGGTGCGGGTCGCGGCTGTCGTGGACTTCCAGGCGGACGCCGTCGGGGCTGGGTTCCAGGCGGACGAGAAACCCGTGCTCGGCGTCGCTGCCGTGGGCGAGCGCGTTCGTCGCGAGTTCCGAGACGACCAGGCGGATGTCGCCGGTGTCGTCCAGGCCCCAGGCCCTCAGGGTCCGGGTGGTGAAGTCACGTGCTGCTTTGACTGATTCGGGCTGGTGGTCGAAGAACCTCTGCGTCGCTTCAGGCATGGGGGCCTCACGTGTCGTGGTCCAAGGCGGGGGCGGGACTGCGGCGG
>NZ_WMLF01000531.1 GCF_014156695.1 Streptomyces durbertensis
GAGCTGCCTACGCCGCCGCCACCGGAAGCCCGGCCCTAATACCCGCCGCCGCCCGCACCCGGGACGGGGGCGTCCTGGCAGCGCGGGCACCAGTAGACCGGGCGCAGCCGGTCGGCGGGCCCCTGCTGCTCCACGACCACCCGCCCACCGCACCGGCGGCAGGGCCGGCCCGCGCGGCCGTACACCCACAGCGCACGGTCCCGCCGGGGCTCTCCCGTGGTGCAGCGCAGCGCGCGATCGCGGTTCACCGTCAGCAGCCGGTGCGCCAGCTCCACCAGCCGCCGCACGTCGGGCACCTCGCCGACCGGCGTCCACGGCGCCAGCCGCGCCATGAAGCACAGCTCCGCGCGGTACACGTTCCCGACGCCGGCGAGGTTCCGCTGGTCCAGCAGCGCCTCGCCGATCGGCCTGGCAGGCTCCGCCAGCAGCCGCCGCGTCGCCTCCGAAGCGTCCCAGTCGGGGCCCAGCAGGTCGGGGCCCAGATGGCCCACGGCGGTGTCCTCCTCGGCCGTGCGCAGCAGCTCCACGACGGGCAGCCGGAAGCCCGCCGCGACCCGTTCCTCCGTGGCCAGCAGCACCCGGATCTCGTGTCCCGGGCCGCCGGAGGGCCGCCCACCGGCCCGCGCGAGCCGCCAGGCGCCGGACATGCCCAGATGGGTGTGGAGCGTCAGACCGCCGTCAAGCCTGGTCAGCAGGTGCTTGCCACGCGGTGTGGTCTCCCGCACCCGGCGGCCGGTCAGCTCCGCCGTGGCGAACCTGGGCACCCGCAGCTCCGCCCGGGTGAGCACCGCGCCGGACAGCGCGTCGTGCAGTGCCCGGGCGGCCCGCCAGACCGTGTCCCCCTCGGGCATCGACGCTCCTCTCCAACCGGCCGTCCTCGGGCCGCCGTCCCCGCCCCGGCCGGGCGGCCGGGCGGCCGGGCGGCAGGAGGTCAGGGCCGCAGGCGCAGTCCGCGCGGTGTGGCGTGGAAGCCGGCCGCCTCCAGCTCCCGGCCGATCTCCGAGGTCAGCACCGGCGAGCCGTTGGCCCGCTCCACCGTCACCGTACCCAGCAGACCGCGCCGCGCGGCGTCGGCCAGGGCCGCCACCGCGCGCGGCAGCAGCTCCTGACCCCAGGCGAGCAGCGTCCGCCCGCCGCGTTCGAGGTACAGCGCCAGCTCGCCGTCGACCAGGACCACAAGCGAACCCGCCTTGCGGCCCGGCTTGTGCGAACCGCCCTCCGGGGACTCCGGCCAGGGCAGCGCCGCGCCGTAGACGTTCGCCGGGTCGGCGGCGGCCAGCACCAGCGCGCCACCCGACTTCTCGTCACGCTCCCGCGCGTTGTTCGCGGCGCGCAGCCGGTCGACGGCCCCCGCCATCGCGAACTGGGCGGCGCCCAGTCCCTCCACCACGTACCCGCGCCGGGCCTGCCCGCTCTCCTCGAACGCCGACAGCACCCGGTAGACCGCGGCGAAGCCGCCGACCACGCCCTCGGCCGCGACCGCGCCCCTGGTCACCACGCCGTGCCGGTCCAGCAGGGTGTGCCCGAGGGTGTGCGCCCGTGACGTCGGCTCCTCCTCGCGCTCGGGCAGCAGCGACCAGCGGCCGGCGACCGTCGGCGGTCCGCTCCGGGAGGCGGGCCGCGGCACCGCCGAGCCGTACCGCCCGCGCGGCACCCGGCGTCGCGCGCGGTGCGCCGTCGCGCCGGCCGTCCGGCCGCTGCCGAGCAGGCTGCGCAACGGCGCCAGCGTGTCGTTGGTGAGCCGGCCCGACCAGGCCAGCTCCCACACGGCGTCGGCCAGCTGAGACTCCGTCACCTCCGGCTCCAGCGCCGCCACCCGCTCGGCGAGCTGGCGGAAGAACAGGCCGTGGCCGCCGCCGAGCGCCGCGAGCACCGCCCGGTGTGCCGGCGACAGCTCCAGCGGCAGCGGCTCCGGCAGCAGCAGCGGCGCCACGTCGGCCGGGTACAGCGCCACCCAGCCGTCCTTGCCGGGCAGCGCGCCGGCGCCGGCCCACACCACCTCGCCCGAGGTGGTCAGCTCGTCCAACTGCGTCGGCGAGTAGTCCGCGACCCGGCTCGGCAGCACCAGCCGCTCCAGCGCGGACGCGGGAACCGCCGCCCCCTGCAGCTGCTCGACCGCCCGCATCAGACCGTCCACCCCGCGCAGCCCGCCGCCGTCCACATGCTGCCAGCGGGGGGTGAAGGCGGCGAGCGCCGTCGGCGGCACCGGCTCCAACTCCTGCCGCAGCGCCGCCAGCGACCGGCGCCGCAGCCTGCGCAGCACCGAGGCGTCACACCACTCCTGACCGCCGCCGGCCCGCCCCGGATGGAACTCGCCCCGCACCAGCCGCCCCTCGGCGACCATCCGGTGCAGCGCGCCGTCGACCACCGCGACCCCGAGACCAAAACGCTCGGCGGCCTGCTCGGTGGTGAACGGCCCGTGCGTGCGGGCGAAGCGGCCCAGGAGGTCACCGAGCGGGTCCTTGACCGGCTCGGTGAACGCCTCCGGCACTCCCACCGGAAGCGCGACGCCCAGCGCGTCCCGCAGCCGCCCGGCGTCCTCCACCGACGCCCACCGCTCCCGGCCGGCGATCCGCACCTGGACCGCCCGTCTCGCGGCGGCCAGCTCCCGCGCCCACGCCGGCTCCGCGCCGCGCTCCGCCAGTTCCTCCTCGCTGAGCGGCCCCAGCACCCGCAACGCGTCCGCCACCCCCTCCGCGTCCCGCAGCCGCCGCTCGGGCACCAGCCACCGCAGCTCGCGCTCCAACTCGGCGACGACCTCCGCGTCCAGCAGCTCCCGCAGCTCGGCGCGGCCCAGCAGCTCCGCCAGCAGACCGGAGTCGAGCGAGAGGGCGGCCGCCCGCCGCTCGGCCAGCGGCGAGTCCCCCTCGTACAGGAACTGGGCCACGTAGCCGAACAGCAGCGACCGCGCGAACGGCGAGGGCTCAGGCGTCGTCACCTCCACCAGCCGGACCCGGCGCGCGGCCACGTCCCGCATCAGCTCGCTCAGCCCCGGCACGTCGAAGACGTCCTGCAGGCACTCGCGGACCGCCTCCAGCACGATCGGGAACGAGCCGAACTCGCTGGCCACCTGGAGCAGCTGGGCGGCCCGCTGCCGCTGCTGCCACAACGGGGTGCGCCGGCCCGGGTCCCGGCGGGGCAGCAGCAGCGCGCGGGCCGCGCACTCGCGGAAGCGGGCGGCGAACAGGGCCGAGCCGCCGACCTGCTCGGTCACCACGCCGTCCACCTCGTCGGCGTCGAAGAGCACGTCCGCCGCGCCCACCGGCGGACGGTCGGCGCCGAACGCCGCGCTCCCGCCGACCGGCGGCGCCTCCCCGGGC
>NZ_WMLF01000532.1 GCF_014156695.1 Streptomyces durbertensis
GGTCGGTGTTGTCCATGGGGACATCGTGACCGAGGGGTGTGACAGCGGGTGCTCGGCCAGGGCTTGACCTCAAGGGAACTTGAGGTCGGAGGATGAGCGGGCGGTCGACCGACCGCCAGTCAGCCGCGATCCCCTCGGGAGCCGCCATGCGTGCCATCCGTCTTCACACCTTCGGCCCGGCCGACAACCTGCGGTACGAGGAGGCGCCGGACCCCGTCCCGGGTGAGGGCGAGGTCCGGATCAGGGTCGCCGCCGCGGGCGTGCACCTCGTGGACACCGCGCTGCGGGAGGGGCTGGCGCTGGGGCCGACGCCGGTGCCCGTCGACCTGCCGACGATCCCGGGGCGGGAGGTCGCCGGCACGGTGGACGCCGTCGGGCCGGGCGTGGAGAGGACCTGGCTGGGCCGCCGGGTGGTGGCCCACCTGGGCATGGTCCCCGGCGGCTACGCGGAGCTGGCCGTGACGGGCGTGGAACGGCTGCACGTGCTGCCGGACGCGGTGTCCGAGGACCACGCCCTCGCCATGGTGGGCACCGGGCGCACCGCGATGGGCGTCCTCCAGTTCGCCGAGCCGGGCCCGGCGGACACCGTGGTGGTGCTGGCGGCGGCCGGCGGCATCGGCAACCTGCTGGTGCAGTACGCCCGGTCGGCCGGCGCCCGGGTCGTCGGTGTGGCCGGCGGCGCGGAGAAGGCGGCCGCCGTCCGCGGTCTCGGCGCCGACCTGGCGGTGGACTACACCGACCCGGGCTGGGCGGAACGGATCGTGGACGAGTTCGGCGCGCGGCCGGCGACCTGCCTGTGGGAGGGTGTCGGCGGCCGGGCGGCCCGCACGGCGATCGGCCTGCTCGCCGAGGGCGGCACCCATCTGTCGTACGGATACGCGGCCGCCGGCTTCGACCCCGACGGGCAGGCGGTGCTGCCGCCGGAGGAGGCGGCACGGCTGGGTGTTGTCTCCCGCTCGGTGCTGGGCGCGCCGATGTTCGAGCGGATCGGCGGGATGGAGAACATCCGGGTGCTGGAGGAGCGGGCGCTGGGGCTGGTCGCGGCCGGCACGGTGACCCCGCTGGTGCGGCGCTTCCCGTTGGCCGAGGCGGCCCGCGCCCACCGGGCGCTGGAGTCGCGCGGCACGCTGGGCAAGGTCGTCCTGGTCCCGGCGTGAACCGTGGACCACCCGTCGGGACCCCGTCGCCGCGCGCCGCGCGCCGCACGGGCCTACGGTGCGGACATGGGCAGGAGATGGCTGGTCTGGGCGGCGATACTGTGCGTGGTGCTGCTGGTCGTGGTGGTGATCCTGATCCAGCTGGCCGACCGGCGCGGCGATCGGGACGGCCGCTACCACGCGCCGCCGCCCTCCCCCGGGCCGGTGCTGGACGCCGGCCCGTCCTCGCGGGCCGGCTTGGGCGATGACGGGCGTTCAGCGGTCCGGGCCGCGGGCGCGGAGGTCGGCGACCGCGCGACGCAGCTCGGGGAGGCGGGCGGCGAAGCTGTCGCCCGGGCAGTCGGTGGGGAAGCTGTCGCGGTGGCCGGATATCACCGGTAGGGCGACGACGGTCCCCTTCCGGAAGCGGCTCTCGTTGTGGGTGGAGACCAGCCGGACCTTGCCTCGCGGGTCGATGTGCGGCACGAGTTTCCACGCGGCGACGGCCGCCAGGGCCTCCATCGCCCGCCGCGGCACGTCGGTGGAGCCGCCGAAGGTGCCGATGACGGCGACGCCCACGCTCTCGGTGTTGAAGCCCTTGCTGTGCGCGCCGCGCACGGCCCGGTCGACGCCGCCGGCCCGGCCCTCGTAGACGGTGCCGCAGCGGTCGACGACAAAGTTGTAGCCGAGGTCGTCCCAGCCCATGCGCCGCACGTGGTCGCGCTGCATGGCGCGCAGGATCTCGGGGACGTCGGCGCACTCGTAGTTGTTGCCGTGCCCGGTGTGGTGGACGACAACCGCGCGCACCGCGCGGTTGTAGCCGGAGGGTTCTCTGACCAGTTCCTCGTCGGCCCGCCAGGCGGTTCGGGGCACGATGGCGGGGCGGGGGGCCGCCCAGGTCACCCGCCGTTCCTGCGCCGCGTCCGGCCGGGGGCCGGTGGCCGACGGGGTGTCGCCCATCGTCAGTACCGCCACCAGCAGTACCGCCGCGGCCGGTGCGACCCGTGGGAACCGCATAGGCCCACGGTGCGCCCGCCGGCCCCCGGAGGGGAGCAGGACGTAGGCCGTTCGGGTGAGTTTCGCGCGGTGTCACGGGACGTGGGATGCGGCGCCCCGGCCCGACTATCCTCGGTTTCCCGGGCCCGTCGCGCGTGGGCCCGTCCGGACGGGGGAGGGCGTACGCCACATGGAGCAGCTCGGATCGGCGGACCCGCGACGCGTCGGCGGCTACCGGCTGTTGGGCCGGTTGGGCGCGGGCGGCATGGGCCAGGTGTATCTGGCCAGGTCGGACCGCGGCCGGACGGCGGCGGTCAAACTGGTCCGTGCCGAACTGGCGGAGCAGGACGAGTTCCGTGCCCGGTTCCGGCACGAGGTGCGGGCCGCGCAGCGGGTCGGCGGCCTGTGGACGGCGCCGGTGCTGGACGCCGACACCGAGGCGCCGGTGCCGTGGGTGGCCACCGGCTACGTGGCGGGGCCCAGCCTGTACGGCGTGGTGGCGCGGGACCACGGTCCGCTGGCGGAACGCTCGTTGCGGGTGCTGACCGCCGGGCTCGCGCTGGCGCTGAAGGACATCCACGCGGCGGGGCTTGTGCACCGCGACCTCAAACCGTCGAACGTGCTGGTGACGATCGACGGGCCACGGGTCATCGACTTCGGCATCGCCAGGGCGTTGGAGACCGTCGCCGACGCCGGCCTGACCCGTACCGGGGCGGTGATCGGCTCACCGGGCTTCATGGCACCGGAGCAGGTGCGCGGCAGCCGGGTGGGGCCGCCGTGCGACGTGTTCGCGCTCGGTTCCGTGCTGGCGTTCGCGTCGAGCGGCCGGACGCCGTTCGGCAACCCCGACAGCGGCGCGCACGCCCTGATGTACCGCATCGCCGAGGAGGAGCCCGACCTCACGGACGTCCCCGAGGGGATCGCCGACCTCGTCCGCGACTGCCTGCGGAAGGACCCGTCCGCCCGGCCGACGCCGGACGAGCTGCTGGAGTACTCGGGCGCGGCGGACGCCGTGCGGGACGGACGGGTGCTGGACCCCTGGCTGCCGCCGGCCCTGGTCGCGCAGCTCGGGCGGCACGCCGTCGAGCTGCTGGAACGCGAGCACACGGACGTCGACACCCCGTCGGACACCCCCGCGGACGAGCCGCCCACCGCGCACCAGCCGGTCCCGGCC
>NZ_WMLF01000533.1 GCF_014156695.1 Streptomyces durbertensis
GGTCTAGAACCTGTCGACCGGCACTGTCAAGGCTTTGTACTGACATTCGGACCTGCTTGAAGAAATGATGTCCTAACAAAGTATTGACAGTGGGGTGCGTCACGGGCTTGTATCCCGTCCAAGCCGCGCTGCCCGCCGGCCCGGCCCCACGCGGCGGTCGCGGGCACCACACACGGCGGCCGCCGGGCCCTCCCCTCCCGGCCGGCCGCACCCTCATCCCTTCCCTCCTCGCGCAGTGAGGTGCACGTACCGATGAACGACCGCACGAACCAGACCAGCCCCCGCCGCAGACCCGCCGTCGTGCTCGCCGCGACCCTCACCACCGCCGCACTGGCACTCGCCGGATGCTCCAGCGGCTCCGGCGGCAAGCAGGACCGGGAAGGCGGCCAGAATGCCGCCGCCGGCAAGGCCGACACGCCCAGGATGACCGTCGCGATGATCACCCACGCCTCGCCCGGCGACACCTTCTGGGACATCGTCCGCAAGGGCGCCCAGGACGCCGCCGCCAAGGACAACGTCAAGCTCGTCTACTCCGCCGACCCCAACGCCGCCACCCAGGCCAACCTCGTCCAGAACGCCATCGACCAGAAGGTCGACGGCATCGCGGTCACCCTCGCCAAGCCGGACGCCATGAAGGCCGCCGTCGCCAAGGCCCGCCGGGCCGGCATACCCGTCGTCGGCTTCAACGGCGGCATCGAGGACTGGAAGAAGCAGGGCCTCCTCCAGTACTTCGGCCAGGACGAGCGGGTCGCCGGCGAGGCGTTCGGCCGCAAGCTCAACGAACTCGGCGCCAGGAACAGCCTGTGTGTCATCCACGAACAGGGCCAGGTCGCGCAGGAGGCGCGGTGCGCCGGAGTGAAGGCCACCTTCGACGGCAAGATCCAGAACCTGTACGTCAACGGCACCGACATGCCCTCCGTGAAGGCCACCCTCACCGCCAAGGTCAAGCAGGACCGCGCGATCGACCACGTCGTCACCCTCGGCGCGCCCTTCGCGCTGACCGCCGTACAGGCCACCAAGGACGCCGGCAGCAAGGCGAAGGTCGTCACCTTCGACCTCAACAAGGCCCTCGTGGACGCCGTCCGCAGCGGCGACGTGGCCGTCGCCGTCGACCAGCAGCCCTACCTCCAGGGCTACCTCGCCGTCGACTCCCTGTGGCTCTACAAGACCAACGGCAACTTCAGCGGCGGCGGCGAGGCACCCGTCCTGACCGGCCCGGCGTTCGTCGACAAGGACAACGTCGACGAGATCGCCGAGTTCGCCGCGAAGGGAACCCGGTGATGGCCATGACCCGGGCGACGCCCGCCCCGGCGGGCACCACGCCACCACCCGGCGGCGGCCGAAAGGCCGCCGGCGGCCCCGGCGCGCCGGCCGGGCCCGCCGCCGACGGTCGCACCCTCCGCCGCTCGCTCGGCCGCCGGCTGCTCGCCCGCCCCGAGATCGGCGCGCTGCTCGCCGCCGTCGCCGTCTACCTGGTCTTCTTCACCGTCGCCCCGCCCTTCCGCGAGGCCGGCTCCCTGGCCACCGTGCTCTACCAGGCGTCGGTGATGGGCGTCATGGCGCTGCCGGTGGCGCTGCTGATGATCGGCGGCGAGTTCGACCTGTCCGCCGGCGTCGCCGTCACCACCTCCGCGCTCACCGCGAGCATGCTCAGCTTCCAGCTCTCGGCGAACGTGTGGACGGGCGTGCTCGTCGCGCTGGTGTTCTCCCTCGCCGTCGGCGCGTTCAACGGCTACCTGCTGATCAGGACCGGACTGCCGAGCTTCCTCATCACCCTCGGCACGTTCCTCATCCTCCAGGGCGCCAACCTCGCCGTCACCAAGATCTTCACCGGCAACGTCGCCACCGACTCCATCAGCGACATGGACGGCTTCGCCCAGGCCGAGCGGATCTTCGCCAGCGAGATCGGGGTCGGCGGAGTCCAGGTGAAGATCACGGTCCTGTGGTGGCTGCTCTTCGCCGGCCTCGCCACCTGGCTGCTGCTGCGGACGCGGTTCGGCAACTGGATCTTCGCCGTCGGCGGCAACAAGGACAGTGCCCGCGCGGTCGGCGTCCCCGTGAACCTCACCAAGATCGCCCTCTTCATGGGCGTCGGCGCGGGCGCCTGGTTCGTCGGCATGCACCTGCTGTTCTCGTTCAACACAGTCCAGTCCGGGGAAGGCGTCGGGAACGAGTTCCTGTACATCATCGCCGCCGTCATCGGCGGATGCCTGCTGACCGGCGGCTACGGCTCGGCCATCGGGCCCGTCATCGGCGCGCTGATCTTCGGCATGGTGTCCCAGGGCATCGTGTACGCCAACTGGAACCCGGACTGGTTCAAGGCGTTCCTCGGGGTGATGCTGCTGCTCGCCGCCCTCGTCAATCTGTGGGTCCGCCGCACGGCGACCCGGAGGTGAACAACATGACCGACACGCCAGAGCCCGGCCACGGCCCGGCAGCCGACACCGGTACCGCCACCGCCGGCGCGGCGACCGCCGCCGACACCGACGCGCCGCCCGTCGTGGAGCTGCGCGGCGCCGGGAAGTCCTACGGCAACGTACGCGCCCTGCACGGCGTCGACCTCGCCGTCCACGCCGGACGGGTGACCTGCGTCCTCGGCGACAACGGCGCCGGAAAGTCCACCCTCATCAAGATCATCTCTGGGTTGCACCAGCACACCGAGGGCGAGTTCCTGATCGACGGCGACCCCGTCAAACTCTCCACCCCGCGCGAGGCGCTGGACCGGGGCATCGCCACCGTCTACCAGGACCTCGCCACCGTGCCGCTGATGCCCGTCTGGCGGAACTTCTTCCTCGGCTCCGAACTCACCCGGGGCACCTGGCCGCTCCGCCGACTCGACATCCAGCGGATGAAGCGCACCGCCGACGAGGAACTCCGCGCCATGGGCATCGTGCTCGACGACCTCGAACAGCCCATCGGCACCCTCTCCGGCGGCCAGCGCCAGTCCGTCGCCATCGCCCGGGCCGTCCACTTCGGCGCCCGGGTGCTCATCCTCGACGAGCCGACGGCGGCACTCGGCGTCAAGCAGTCGGGCGTGGTGCTCAAGTACATCGCCGCCGCCCGCGACCGCGGCCTCGGCGTCGTCTTCATCACCCACAACCCGCACCACGCCTACATGGTCGGCGACCACTTCACCGTCCTGCGGCTCGGCACCGTCGAGCTGAACGCCGCCCGCGCCGACGTCGGCCTGGAGGAACTGACCAACCACATGGCGGGAGGCGCCGAACTCGCCGCGCTCAAACACGAGTTGGCGCAGGTCAGAGGCGTCGACACCGAAGGGCTGCCCGAGGAGTCGGAGCTGACC
>NZ_WMLF01000534.1 GCF_014156695.1 Streptomyces durbertensis
CCACCGACCCAGCGCTCCCCGCCACCGACCCAGCGCTCCCGGCGACCGAGTCCGCGGGCCCGGCGACCGAGTCCGCCGAGGGGTCCTCCGGCGGCGGGGAGCGGGAGCCGCTGCTCCGGGTGCGCGGGCTGACCAAGCACTTCCCGGTCTACGGCGGCTTCCCCTTCCGCCGGCGCGTCGGCGCGGTGCACGCGGTCGACGGTCTCGACCTCACCCTCGACGAGGGGGAGTCGCTGGGCCTCGTCGGGGAGTCCGGCTGCGGGAAGTCCACCACCGGGCGACTCCTCGCCCGCCTGCTGGAACCGACCGCCGGCACGATCGCCTACCGCGGGCGGGACGTCACCCGCGCCGGACGCCGGGAGCTGCGGCCGATCCGCTCCGAGATCCAGATGGTGTTCCAGGACCCGTACTCCTCGCTCAACCCCCGGCACACCGTCGGCCGGATCGTCGGCGCGCCACTGGAGATCAACGGCGTCACACCGCCCGGCGGCCGGGAGGCACGGGTGCGGGAACTGCTGGAGACCGTCGGACTCAACCCCGAGCACTACAACCGCTTCCCGCACGAGTTCTCCGGCGGCCAGCGGCAGCGCGTCGGCATCGCCCGTGCGCTCGCCCTGTCCCCCCGGCTCATCGTCGCCGACGAGCCGGTGTCGGCGCTCGACGTGTCGATCCAGGCCCAGGTGGTGAACCTGTTGCGCGGCCTCCAGCGGGAACAGGGCATCGCGTTTGTCTTCATCGCCCACGACCTCGCGGTGGTCCGGCACTTCTGCGAGCGGGTCGCGGTGATGTACCTCGGGCGGGTCGTGGAGACCGGCGACCGGGAGTCGCTGTACACCCGGCCGCGCCACCCCTACACGGTCGCGCTGATGTCGGCCGTCCCCGAGGTCGGGGAGACGGGCCCGGAACGCGAGCGGGTACGGCTGACCGGTGACGTGCCCTCCCCGGTCGACCCGCCGTCCGGCTGCCGCTTCCGCACGAGGTGCTGGAAGGCCCGGGAGCGCTGCGCGACGGAGACGCCGCCCCTCGCCCGCCACTCCGGCAGCCCCGCCGGGCACCTGACGGCCTGCCACTTCCCCGAGTAGGGGGCCGAGGAGGGCGGGCCTGGGCGAGGCGGGCCCGGGGCCCGGTCGGCCCGTCACCGGGCGGGCCGACCGGAACGGCGGTCAGAGGCTGCGGCGCAGGAAGTCGACCTGCAGCAGCAGCAGGTTCTCCGCGACCTGCTCCTGCGGCGTCATGTGGGTGACGCCGCTGAGCGGCAGCACCTCGTGCGGCCGGCCGGCGGCCAGCAGCGCCGACGACAGCCGCAGCGTGTGCGCCGCCACGACGTTGTCGTCGGCCAGGCCGTGGATGAGCATCAGCGGCCGGTGCGGCTCGGCGAGCGCGCCCGGACCCTCCGACGTCACCAGGGAGTTCGCGCGGTACACCTCCGGCTGTTCGTTCGGGTCGCCGAGGTAGCGCTCGGTGTAGTGGGTGTCGTACAGCCGCCAGTCGGTCACGGGCGCGCCGGACACGGCGGCGTGGAACACGTCGGGCCGTCGCAGCACGGCGAGCGCGGCCAGGTAGCCGCCGTAGGACCAGCCGCGGATCGCCACCCGGCCGAGGTCGAGCGGGAACTCCCCGGCGAGCGCGTGCAGCGCGTGCACCTGGTCGTCGAGGGTGACTCCGGCGAAGTCGTTCCGGATGGCCTTCTCCCACTCGGGGGAGCGGCCCGGTGTGCCGCGCCCGTCGGCGACGATCACCGCGAAGCCCTGGTCGGCGAACCACTGGGAGCCGAGGTAGGCGTTGTGCGCGCCGACCACCATCTGGCCGTGCGGACCGCCGTAGGGGTCCATCAGCACGGGCAGCGGGCCGTCCTGCGGGCGGTACCCGGTGGGCAGCAGCACGGCGGCCGGGATCCGGCGTTCGCCGGCCAGGCGCAGGACCGGCCGGGCGGTCAGGGTCGGGGTGTGCGCGTGGGAGGCGAGCGCGGACGTCCCGTGCGGGGTGTGGATCTCGACGCGGGAGCCCGGGTGGTCGAGCCGCGCGGTCACCGTCACCAGGACGTCGCCGCCGCGCACCGCCGAGGCGTGCACCGGACCGGGGCCCGTCAGCCGTTCGGGGGTGCCGGGCGCGGCGCCGAGGTGGGGCACCCGGTAGACGGCGACGTCGGCGACCTCGTCGGTGGAGGCGCTGAACAGCACGTCCTCCGCGCCCACGTCGAGGACCGCCCGCACGTGCAGCGTCTGGTCGGTCAGCCGGTCCTCGCCCGCGTACAGGGCGCGCGCGCCGCTCTCGTCGCCGACCCGCAGCAGCCGGCCGTCGGGGGTCCACGCCGGTGTGCCGGGGACCAGTTCCAGCCAGGCCGGGTCCTTCTCCTCGTGCACGGTCGTGGTCTCCCCGGTGTCGAGGTCCACGGAGAGGTGGCGCTGGTGGCGCTGGTCGCGGGACTGGACGAGCAGCAGCGGCGCGCCGGCCGGCGACCAGTGCACGGCCGCCAGGTACGGGTGCGCCGCGCGGTCCCAGACGACCTCCGTGCGCTGACCGCCCGCCACGGGCAGCAGGAACAGCCGCACCTCGGCGTTGGGCGTGCCGGCCGCCGGGTAGGCCACCTCGGCGGGCCGGGAGTCCGGGTTCGCGGGATCGGCGATCCACCAGCGGCGCACCGGCGACTCGTCGACCCGCGCCACCAGCAGCCGGTCGCCCTCCGGCGACCACCAGAAGCCCCGGGTGCGCTGCATCTCCTCGGCGGCGATGAACTCGGCCAGCCCGTAGGCGACCTCCGGGCCCTCCGGCTCGGCCAGCGCCCGGTCCTCGCCGCTCTCCACGTCGACGATCCGCAGCGCCCCCTCCGCGACGTAGGCGACGCGCCGGCCGTCCGGTGCCGGCCGGGGGTCCAGCACGGGCGCCGGGACCGGCAGTTCCCGGGTGGTCCCGGCACGCAGCTCGGCGGTGAACAGCCGGCCGCTGAGCGCGAAGGCGGCCAGTTCCACGGCGGCGTCGGTGGCGTAGCCCACGATGCCCGCGCCGCCCTCCCGGCTGCGTTCCCGGCGGGCGCGCTCCTCGGCGGACAGCTCCTCGTCGGCCCCGCCGAGCAGCACCGTCGGATCGGCGGCCACACGCTCGACGCCCGCCGGGTCGTCGGCCGTGGCACCGGCCAACTCCCGCACCCACAGCCGGTTGGCCCGGTCGGTCCCGGAGGACGAGCGGAGGAAGACCACCCGCGAGCCGTCCGGCGCCACGGTGAGGGAGCGCGGCGCGCCGAGGGTGAAGCGCAGGGTTCGGGCGTGCTCGCGGGGGAAGGAGCCGTGGGGGAGGGTGTCGC
>NZ_WMLF01000535.1 GCF_014156695.1 Streptomyces durbertensis
CCGTACAACCGACAGCAGCACCGGCGGCGGCTACGGCCACACCGCGCCGCCGCCCCGAGAGCCGGACCCCCTCGACAGGGCCTTCGCGGCGGTGCGTCCCGGGGACTGCCTCAACGTCCACGACGACGGCTTCGGCAAGTGGAGCAAGAACGCGCCGATTCCCGTGCCGTGCGGCTGGCTTACCGCATACGTGCGCGTCACCGAGGTGACGGACTTCGACAGATGCGAGTCAGGTGGCGGACGCACCTCCTGGACCCACCGGAACGACGACCTCACACGCACGGTGCTGTGCCTGGCCCGGCAGTTCCGGACCGGCCAGTGCTTCCTCGCCAGCGCGAAGGACCGACTGCCGAACACGGCGAACCTGATGACCATCTGGGACTGCAACGCGACCAAGGTGCCGGTCAGGTACAACTTCATCATGCGGATCACAAGCGTCGGATCCGGCACCGTCGGCAACTGCGGCCTGGACTACTCCTGGGAGACCCACGGCGGCCGAGGCACGATCTGCGCTGCCGTCGCCTGAGCTTGGCCACGCCGGGATCTACCTGTGGACGAGATCGATGAGCTGTGAACAGCGCGGATCGGGTTCGCCCTGGGCAACTCGGTGTCCTCTGTTACCGGTGGGGGCGCGGAACACGGCGGGCCCCGCTGACACTCCCGCCCCGGACCCAACTGATCAGGTCCGGCGAAGACGCGCCGGCCGAAAGCTAGAGGTTCGGGACGTCACGCACGTTTCGCTCACTGACGTCAGGAAGAAAGCGGCCAACGGTGACAAAATCGGCGTCGTCATGCAGGACGACGAGCCCATGGTGGGCGGCCGTCGCGCACACCATGAGATCAAGCGGCCCGGCGGCCCCGAGCGCCCCCTTCTTCGCCAGTGTGTACTGAGCCGCGTCGATCCAGTCCCAGAGCCTCTTGGGGAGTGGGACATCGGGGTAGAGGTCCGTGAACATCTCCCCCATGGCTTCGTACTCGGCCACGTTGCGCGCTGACCGCCGAAACTCGGCACGCTGGGCGGAACACGATCCGATGGCTCGGAGAGTGGTGGTCTCCAGCCAGGCGTCTCTCAACCGCTCCTCACGTAGCAGGCGCCACAGCCCTGAGGAGTCGCACCTCCGGCCCCGCGACCTCCCGGCCCCAAGGCTGTAGCACCACGTCGCCCAGATCGAGCGTGGTGCGGACGAAGACCCGTCGGTCGTCAGCGGGGTTCTGGGCGGCCGGGGCAGGCGTCGGGGAGCTCACCGCGCCTTCCTACCTGGTCACGTCCGTCTACCGCCAGCCATTTCCACCGTCTCGGTGTGCGGCCGTTCCCGCCACCGCTCACGCTCCACCGATGCCGCGCCCCTCGGCCACGGTCAACGGCATAGCGCAGCCCGCCCAGTCAGCGACCGACGTACTCGACGAACGCCCGCCACGATTCGGACGGCAGAACGAGGTGCGTCCCGGTCCGCCGCTTGGAGTCGCGGACGTGGACATCGACAGCGGACGCCGCGACGTCAACACGATCCGGACCGTCGCTAGAGTTGTAACTGCTCTTGATCCAGCGAAGGTTCGCGCCGCTCGGCCGCGCACTACGTATTGATCACCTCGCGGTCAGTCAGTCACGTAACGGATGAACTCAGACCAGTTAGTGGGCGGAACTGTGAGGAGAGGGCCTTCGGCACGCTTCGAGTCTCGGACGTGCACCGCTCGGGGCGTGGCGGCCACCTCAACACACGCCGGTCCATCGTCTGTGCTGTAGGTGCTCTTCGCCCACACCAACGGCTGACCGTCTGCTATCCGCAGCTTGACGTTCATGTCTCTCCCAGCAAACGCTTGATGAAGAGCAGAGACTCCCTCGGCGTGAGAGCCTGCGCTCGGATCATCCCATACCTCATCTCAAGAACATGGACCTCCTTCGGGCCAGAGATGAGCCGATTGGTCAGCTGAACCTCGTTCTGGCCGATCGTGTTCCCGTCCCGCAGCTTCAGGATCCGCAGTGATCCACCGAGGCCCGAGTGCTCCTCTCGTTCGGTTGGCATGACCTGCACCTCCACATGCCTGCTGCTCCCCACCTCCAGCAGGTACTCGAGTTGGCGCCGAAGAACGCCACTTCCCCCAACGGGTCGGCGCAGTGTCACCTCCTCTTGGACAACGGTCAGCGTCGGGGAGGGCTTCCGCTCGAGTACGCGCTGCCTTGCCAGCCGTGCGGCTACCAGCCGCTCCAGCTCGTCATCGTCGTAGGCGGGACGCCTCAGGGCGAAGAGCGCCCGTGAGTACTCCTCGGTCTGCAAGAGACCGTCGATGACCGAGTTTCCGTACGCGCCGAGTTCGACGGCCTCGGCTTCGAGTTTCGCGAGGTCGCGGACCTTCTTGGGGTAGCGGGCCTCGGCGACGTCGCTCGTCATCGCGGAGATCTTGCCGTTGGCGCCGAGCACCTTGTCGGCGGCGTCGAGGAACTCCGGTTTGGGGACGCGGCGGCCGCGCTCGACGGCCGAGACCATCTCCTCGCCGTAGCCGATGGCCGCGCCGAGTTCGGCCTGCGTCATCCCGGCCGCTTCCCGCCAGAGCTTGATCTGGCGGCCGACCGTCTTCATGACCTGGGCGGAGTCGTCCTCCAGGCCCGGGTCCCACTTCCCGTCATCCACACCGTCTGTCATGCGGTCCGCCTCTTCGGACAGTTCGTTCGGCGCGCCCGCCTTCGCGGTGCGCCGGGTGAAGCTCATTCGTCAACGCCCAGCCCGGCCGGAGGGACACGGTGGACAGCCCGGACAGATCCGGACCGCACCCGGACACTCACCGTCCGTGCGGGCGTCGTCACTTTCCAGCGTACGGCTGGGCACTGACGCTTGGACCGTGAACAGGCAAATGACCAGGCCGCCCGTGGTGCAGGCCGTCGACCATCAGTTCAGCGTCCTCCTCTCCCCCACGCGTCGCGCCGCGCGGCTGGCGCGGTTGCTCACCGGCGCCCAACTCGCCTCCTGGGGGCTGCCGTCCGCGACGGCGGCGCAGGTCGTCGCGGAGTTGGCGGCGAACGCCGTCCTGCACGGCTGTGTGCGTGGGCGGGACTTCCGGCTCACGCTGTCGGTCCGCGACGGCGGCACGTTGCGCGTGGAGGTGGCCGACCCGCGTGGCGAACGGCTTCCCGTGGTCGCGGGGGACTCGGAAGCGGGCGAAGGAGAGTCGGGGCGGGGGCTGCTGCTCGTCGCGGCGCTGGCCGACCGGTGGGGCGTGGTGGTGGGGCCGGCGCCTCGGAAGACGGTGTGGGCGGAGATCGAGTTGGGGTGACTCGGGGCCTCGTGCGAGACGGTCG
>NZ_WMLF01000536.1 GCF_014156695.1 Streptomyces durbertensis
GGGCGGCACGCGGCCCGACCGGGAGCCCGACCGCCGCCCCGCCCTGCGGTGACCGCGAGTACACCCACAACCGGTCGCCGGCGGGGCCGGGTTCGGCTTGGTGGATTCGGGCCGTGCGGCAGGGTGCCCGGTCGTAGACTCCGGCGGTGAACGCCGACGACGTCCGGCCGTTGTGCGCCCGCGCGGGAGGAGACCGCATGCAGGACCCTTCGGACTCGGCGAAGAGCGCGGAGCCTGAGCAGAACGGCCAGAGCGGCACCACGGCTTCGCCCGTCGGGAAGGACCCAGGGAACGGCCAGGGGCACGACGCGGATCTCGCGACGTCGACCGGGGCCATGGTCCTGGCGGAGGTACTCCCGGGGGTCGCCGTCGTGTTCGGTGACGTTCCGCCCGAACTCAGGTCCGAACTCGTCGACTTGGGGCTCGTGCCGGCCGAGGACCGCAGGAGGCTCTCCACGGTCCTCGGCGCCGTCGGCAACACGGCGACCGTGGCCGGCAACGTCGGGAACGCGCTCGCCAACGCCCAGGGGCTCTACCGGATCAGCGGCGCGACGCAGGCCCTGCTCAAGGCCGGTGGGGCTCTCGCCGTGAAGGACGGCGCCCACCTCGGGACGGTGATCTCCTCCAGCGGTCTCGCCCAGGCCCGCTTCATCCCCGTGACCGCGCTGACCGCGGCGCAGGCGGCGGCCGCGATCGGGCCGGCGCTGGCGATGGTCGCCCTGCAGATGCAGCTGAGCGAGGTCTCCGGGCTCGTCCGGACCAACATCGCGCTGACCGGTCAGGTGCTCACGACCATCCGCCACGGCCAGTGGGCCGAGCTGACAGCGCTGGTCGCCACCATCGACCACGTGGTCGAGCAGGCCAGGGAGATCGGCTCGGTCCCGACGTCGCTGTGGGACACCGTCGCGGGCAGCAAGGCGGCCCTGCGCAAGCAGCTCGACCTGTACCGCCTGAACGTCGGCACCCACATCCGGCGCGTCCAGCAGGTCGACCCGGCCGGCCGCCGTGAGTACCTGGAGACAAACGCCGAGGCGGTCCTCTTCGACACGAACGCCCTGCTGTCCTCCGTCAAGGCGTGGACCGGCTACCAGGCGCTCCACGCCGCCCGGGCGCGCGCCACCGGAGGTGAGGACCCGGACGAGGCCCGGCTTGTCGACTCCCTCGCGCGGCGCACCGCCGAGGAGCTCGACTCCGCTCTCTCCGAGACGGCCCGGCTTGTCGGTTCGCTGACACGGGAGCTGCGCATCACCGCCGAACTCCCCGGCCGGGACTCACTGCAGCTGCCGGGGAAGCGGAGGGACCTGAACGCGGCCCGCCAGACCTCCGCCCGCCTCCTGGAGGCGATCGAACCCCTTGCCGACGCCCTGCGCCCGCCGGCTCCTCCACTCGGGTCCCCGAGCATCGTCTGCGCACCGGAGGCGCTGGATCTCGACCCGTACCTGCGCGTCCTGCGATGGCTCCTCGAAGAGGGCGAGACCCTGCGTGTCCTCGGCTTTCCCGAGCAACTCGACGCCTCCGGCCCGGTGTCCGCGATCCTCAGCGGCGCGAAGCAGAAGCTGGCGGCGGCGAGGGACAAGGCGGCGGCGAACACCCTGGTCGCCGTCACGGACCGCCGTGTCGTCACGGCCAGGACACACGCGTTCCTGGAGCGGGGCGAGGTCCATCAGGTCCCGCTCGACCAGGTGCGGTACGTCCGGGCGACGGCCGCGGCGCAGGACAGGGGCGGCCGCCTGACGGTCGACCTCATCACGCGCGACGAGAACATCCGGTGGCTCTTCGACGCCGACGTCGACCCCGCCCGGGTGGACGCGCTCGCCGCCGTGCTCGCCGAGTCGATGGCCATCCCGGACGCCGAGCGCGACGAACTCCGACGGCGGGGCCACGCCACCGCCGAGATCGGGCGGAGGGACTGAGGCCACCGGCCCTCGCCCGCACCCGTCACCGGGTGGCCCCGAAGCCGGTGTCCGACGACGGGCGGGCGGCACCGGAGCCCCCGCCGTGGCGCGCGTCGAGATCGCCGCCTGGGCCTGGCGCACCGGCCTCGTCGAACGCTGACCCCCGGCTCGCGTTCGACGAGGCCGGCGGCACGGGTGCTCGTCTCCGGGCAGTGCGGGGAGGAGCACCCGTGCCCCGCCCCGCCTCCCGCTCTCTCAGACCTCGCTGGCGTACGAGACGAAGTCGACCCAGGCGACCGGGGAGACGGCCAGCTGCGGGCCGTGCCGCTCCTTGGAGTCCCGGACGTGGACCGCCCGCGCGCTCCTCGCCACCTCGACGCACGCGTCCCCTTCGGAGCCGCTGTGGCTGCTCTTGAACCAGACCAGTTCGGAAGTGCTCATAGCGCTCCTCGCATTCGCTTCAACAGGCCCAGGGAGTCGTCTGGAGTCAGGGCCTGTGAGCGCAGTTTCGCATAACGCTGCTGGAGCACGCTGATCTCCTTGGGATCGGCGATCAGACGCCCGTTCTTCTGGCCTTCGGAGTAGACGTACCACCGGTTGTCCGTCGTCTCCGCCAGCATGAGGGGCCCGTCCAGCCCCGCGTGCACCGGCTGCCGCAGCGGCATCAGCTGGAACTCGACGTTCCAGTTGCCCTCGATCACCTCCAGGAGACGGTCGAAGACCTCCCTGGTCACCGCCTCCCCGCCCGTCCGCCGTTCCAGCACCGCCTGTTCGACGATGAAGCTGAACGCGGTCGGGGGCTTGCGCGTCACCGACAGGAGTTCCTGTCGGGCGAGTCTGGCCGAGATCCGCTGGTCCAGCGTGACCGCATCGGGCACCGGCGGCACGCTCAGCGAGACGGCCCGGGCGTACGCCTCCGTCTGGAGCAGCCCCGGCACCAGCCGGCACTCGTAGGTGTACAGGCTGATGGCCTCCGCCTCCAGCCGTGCCCAGCGCCGGAACCAACTCGCCAGCCCCGGCTGGCGGGTGAGGTGCGGCAGGGCGCGCCGCAGCGCGCCCGTGTCCCCCAGCGCCGGCTCCGCCCGCACGACGAAGTCGGCGTCCGGCATGCGCCGCCCCTGCTCGATGGAGGCGATCGTGTGCTTCGAGAAGCGCACGAGTTCCGCGAACTCCTCCCGACTCAGGCCCGCGTGCTCCCGCAGGGCCTGGACGACGGCACCGAAGGCCCGCAGACTGGCCGACGCCTCAGGTTCCCCACAGGCGACACCCCCGCCGCCGACGACCTCTCCGCTCTCCCCACGCTCCCCACTTGCCTCACCATTACTGTCCGGGTTCTCGTAGGCCATCAGCAGCCACCTCTCCGCGCACGTGCCCCCGTAACGCCTCCAACC
>NZ_WMLF01000537.1 GCF_014156695.1 Streptomyces durbertensis
CCCTGACCCCCGACCCGACGCCCACCCTTCGCGAGGCCTGCGACCGCGCCGTCGAACTGATCGCCGGCCTGCTGCTCGGCGCCGGCGACGGCCGGCACCACCTCGTGTGCTCGGTACGGCTCCCGGACTCCGCCGGCGGCCAGTCGCTCACCGCCGCCCTCCACACGATCGACGACCGGACCACCGGCGAGGTCGAGGTCAACAGGGAGGCCGCCCTGGCACTCGCCCTCGTACTCGCCGCCGGGATCGCCACGTTGGGCACCGGAGGCGTCGTGCTGCGAACCACCCACCGGGAGGGCGAGACCGTGCACGGCTGGCGGCTGGTCGGCAGCCGCCTGCGCCCGCTCACCGCGGCCGAGGTCTTCACCGCCTACTGCACCGACCCGTACACCGGTGAACCCCTCGCCCCGGAACCCGGCGTGGAGCACCGCTCAGGATTCCCCCTGCCCGACACGGACTGACCCGTCGACAGACGACAACCGGCCGCCCCGCGCAGGGCGCGGGACGGCCGGTCAGAGGTCAGAAGACCGGGGGCCTACGGCCGGGTCGGGCGGCCGGGCCCGGACGGTCACTCCCCGGAGAGCACCGCCTGCGCGGCGCGCCTGGCCTCCTCGGCGCTGTCCGCCGCACGGGCGGCCGAGGCGGCACGCTCACACTGCGCCAGTGTGTGCTTGGCCAGGGTCGCCCGCACGTACGGGATGGCCGCCGCGCCCATGGACAGGCTGGTCACCCCGAGGCCGGTCAGCACACAGGCGAGCAGCGGATCGGCGGCGGCCTCACCGCACACCCCGCAGCTCTTGCCCTCCGCCTTGGCGGCCTCGGCCGACAGCGCCACCAGGTCCAGCAGCGCCGGCTGCCACGGGTCCTGAAGCCGTGCGACCGCGCCCACCTGCCGGTCGGCCGCGAAGGTGTACTGGGCGAGGTCGTTGGTGCCCAGCGAGAGGAACTCGACCTCCTGAAGCACCGAGCGCGCCCGCAGCGCCGCCGACGGGATCTCCACCATCGCGCCGAACTTCGCCTGGAGACCGGCCTCCCGGCAGGCGTCCGCGAACGCCTTCGCGTCCGCCCGGTCCGCCACCATGGGCGCCATGACCTCCAGGTACACCGGCAGACCCTCGGCCGCCTTCGCAAGCGCGGTGAGCTGGGTGCGCAGCACCTCCGGGTGGTCCAGCAGAGTGCGCAGACCGCGCACGCCCAGCGCCGGGTTCGGCTCGTCGGCGGGGGTGAGGAAGTCCAGCGGCTTGTCCGCGCCGGCGTCCAGGACGCGGACCACCACACGGCCCTCGGGGAAGGCCTCCAACACCTGGCGGTAGGCCGCGACCTGCTTCTCCTCGGAGGGAGCGCTCTTGCTGTCGTCGAGGAAGAGGAACTCGGTCCGGAAGAGGCCCACACCCTCGGCGCCGGCCTCCAGCGCCGCCGGAACGTCCGCGGGCCCGCCCACGTTCGCCAGCAGCGGCACCTTGTGACCGTCGGAGGTGGCGCCCGGGCCACTGGCCGCCGCGAGGGCTGCCTTGCGCTCCTCCGCGGCCCTGGCGAGCGCCGTCCGCTCCTCCTCGTCGGGGTTCACCACCACCTCGCCGGTGCTGCCGTCGACGGCGACGACCGTGCCCTCGACAAGCTCACCGGCGCCCGGCAGCGCCACCACGGCGGGGACCCCGAGCGCCCGGGCGAGGATGGCGCTGTGGCTGGTCGGCCCGCCCTCCTCGGTGACAAAGCCGAGCACCAGAGCCGGGTCGAGCAGCGCGGTGTCCGCCGGCGCCAGGTCACGGGCGACCAGAACAAACGGTTCGTCACTGTCCGGCACCCCCGGCATCGGGACACCCAGCAGCCGCGCCACGATCCGATTGCGCACGTCGTCCAGGTCGGCGACCCGACCGGCGAAGTACTCACCCGCGCTGGCCAGCAGCGCCCGGTAGGCCGCGAACGCGTCGTACACCGCCCGCTCGGCCGTGCTGCCCACGGTGATACGGCGGTCCACGTCGGCCAGCAGCTCGGGGTCCTGCGCCATCAGCGCCTGCGCCTCGAGCACCGCCTGCGCCTCACCACCGGCCAGGTTGCCGCGCGCGTTCAGGTCGGCGGCCACCGCCTCCACGGCCTGCCGCGCCCGCTGCTGCTCCCGCTCGGTGTCGTCCGGGTCGATCTGCTTGGCCGGCGGTTCGAGAACCGCCGTCCCCATGTGGCGTACCTCGCCGATCGCCACACCGTGGCTCACACCGACGCCTCGAAGCTTTGCGTCCATCTCACCCGTCTCCGGTCCGTGCGGTGGTCTCCCACCGCCGTCGTGCTGTTCGTCGCGCGGGCCACGGCGCTGTGGCCCGCGCGTAGGGGGTAGGGCTGTCTCGTTGGGAGGCGGCCTGGTGTCAGATCCAGTGGAAGAGAGTGTCGCCACTGCGCACGTCCGAGTCCACCAGTACGTCCGCCAGGGCGTCGGCGGTCGCCTCCAGTGCCACGACCGGACACACCGCCGACTTGCCGGCCCGGACGACGGCGGCCGGGTCCCACCGCACGACCGGATCGCCACGTCGCACCGTGTCGCCCTTCGCGGCCACCAGTTCGAAGCCGTCGCCGTTGAGCTGGACGGTGTCGATGCCCAGGTGCGTGAGGACTCCGTGCCCAAGCGGGTCCACCACCACAAAGGCGTGCGGATGAAGGGAGACGATGATGCCGTCGACCGGCGCCACGGCCACGGTCGGCTCGGGAAGCGGCTCGACGGCGGTACCGGGCCCCACCATGGAGCCGGAGAACACCGGGTCGGGCACTGCCGCGAGTCCGATGACACGTCCGGCGAGCGGGGACGTCACGGTGGTCATGGGAAGCCTCCCAAGGGGCGAGTACGTGCTGGCACGTGGGCTCCCACGTGCGCGGGCGCGTGCCGTCCGAGAAGCCTAAGTCATGGGAAGCGTTGATTCCGGACAGCCGCGAGGCCACGGGACCGAGGCCCGGGAGCGGGCGGAGTGCGCGGCCCTCGGGACGGCCGGAGGGAATCGATTTGCCTCGGTCCGACGGGCCCTGTACTGTCGTACCCCTGCCCGGCGCCGAGAGCACGGGCGGCACCCGACAAATCTTCTCTCCGCGATACAGCGGCAGCGCTGGCGTGCAAACGCCGGTTCGTTGCTGTGTGCCGTCGAGCGGGGAATCGGATTTCGAATCCGGGCCGGAAACGGAACGGAAAAGAGTCTGATAGAGTCGGAAACACCGAAGGGAAGCGCCCGGAGGAAGCCCGGAAGGGAATCCGAAGGAAGCGTCCGTTCCTTGAGAACTCAACAGTGTG
>NZ_WMLF01000538.1 GCF_014156695.1 Streptomyces durbertensis
CCCCCTCCGCCGCCACCGACCTCCACCTCGCCGAAGGCGAACCCGTCTGGACCTCCGTCAAAGCGGTAGAGGTCACCCTCGTACCGACGTAGGCCCGGCCCCGAGACGCCGCTCCTGGGGGGCGGCCCTCCCGACCCGGATCGGACCTTCCTGGCGGAGGCCGCCATGGCGGATCTCCACCGCCTGCCCCCCCCGCTCGCTTCTCGTCCCCGGTCACGTCTGACCGCCCGGCCGGCCCGCTGCGCCACCGCCGGCTCGCCGGCCCGCCGCGTGCGTCCGGCGGGCCGGCGGGAAGCGGTTCCTACTGCGGCGGGTCGGACCAGGGCCCGCAGATCTCGGTGGCCCTGGTGGGATCGTTGAGGGCCGAGATCTCACAGGCGTAGATGAGCCGCTTGCCCGCGTACTCGGTCACCGTCCACAACTTCCCCGGTCCGCCGCTCGCCGTGGGCCAGTGGGACAGGTCCTCCACGCCCACCCCGGCCCGGTGGGCGCTGGCGATCTCCAGCGTCCCGGTGGCGGAGGTGGTCCTCCTGGTCGCGTACAGGACGCCGTTGCGGTGGCCCTGGCTGCGGCTGAGGTACCAGATCCCGTTGTAGGACACGGCGCCCTGGATGTTCGAGATCGGCAGCCGGTACGCGGCGTCGGCCTTCCACAGGCCACCGCTCAGGACGGGCCGACCGGTCGCGCCGTCGAGCGGCCAGCGGGCCACCCGCCCCATCTTGTCAGGGTCGCCGTTCGCCACCTTGTCCCCGCAGAACTCTCCCGTGGTGAGGTGGTCGGCACCGCTGCGGTCCAGCCCGACGAAGGAGAACGAGGAGCCGCCGCCGACGGTGCACTTCTGCCGTGCGGTCGTGTTCGTCCAGGCCGCCACCTGCGGCATCACGAACCGGTAGCCGTGCGCGTGGTACACGCCGCTGTGGCGGCCCATCAGGAACTTGTCACCGGTGTCGCCGTTCTCGGCGGTCCCCAGGTCGAAGATGTAGCGCATGTCGAAGACCCGGAACCCCCGCGCCGTGTCCGCGACGTAGAGGTAGTTGCCGTACCAGGTCATGCCCCCGCAGTGCAGCGAGTCGTACTCCGAGGTCTGCGTGGTGCGCAGACTCATGTAGGTCGGGTTGCCGTGGCTGTTGACGTACGGGTAGGCCAGCAGCACGTGCCGGTACTTCAGGGTGTCGGGATCGAGGAACGTGACCCGGCAGCCCTTGACCTTGTCGGCGTCCCCGCCGGACTGCCCGCCGTCCGCGGGGGACTTGTCGTACCAGCTGGTCAGGATGGCCCTCTTGCTGCCCCACAGTTGGTCGTCCTGGGCGTCGGCCACCGTGGTGACGCCCTGCGGCATCCACTCGACGAGTTTCCCGTCCACGCCGGAGTCCGGGCCGTCGAAGCAGTAGCTGACGCCGCGCAGCTTCAGGGTGTTGGTCGCGGCGGGGTTGCAGGTGTCGGAGCCGGCGCTCTGTACGGCGGTGCGTTTGGCCGTGCCCAGGATGTTCTGGACGCCGAGCTTCGGCAGCTCGGCGTCCAGCATCCGCACCCGGTCCATCAGTTCGGCCTGGTTGGTGGCCGGACGTAGCTCGAAGTCACCGAGACTCGGAGCGGTGGCGGCCTGCGCCGGCGTCTGCCCGGTGGCCACCAGGACCACGGCCGCGACCACCGCCAGTATCCCGCGACCCGGTCTTGCGAGGTTTCGCTTCAAGATCTGCTCTCTCGTTCCGAAGGCGTTTTGATCTTGGTGAATGTACTCCTCCGCACGATGAACTGCGTCCTCTTATCGGCGAGTTCGTGGGTATGCGATCATCTCTCCCGGTCGCGCCGAGGGGCTCACGGCCGTCGCCACGCTCCGACCGCCCCGTCGGCATGACGGCCTGGCCGACGTGGTCAGGTCCGCCCCTCGCTCGCCACCTCACCGGCTCGAAACGAACCCGGGAGGGCTCACGCGAAGGCGACGCTGGAAACACGCGCCTTGTAGAACCGGGCCTCACGCCCGTAGCCTTCCAGATGCCGCCTGAAGGACGGATTACCGGCGTTGTCGAAGAACTGCACGTACTTGCTCCACCACTGCTCGCTCGCCTGCACCCAGAAGGAGTTTCCGGAGGCGACCCTGGCGTAGGACTTCACTCCGACCCCGGTCGGGTTCCACTCCTGGATCAGCCCGGTCGCCTTGTGGACCCGCTGGACGATTCCGCCTCCGGTGATGAGCAGGTAGGCGGAATTCCCGTAATCCGTATCGAGGCTGTGCCCGTTGTAGGGCCGCTCGGACCAGGAGTGTTGCCACACCAGTTCGAGTCTGGTGTCGAGGTGGTCCCCCGCGACCCGGTACTTGGCGAGGGTCCAGGTGCCGAGTGCCCACAAGTGGCGTCCGTCGTACCAGAGTCCGTGCGCTCCTTGGAACCTGATCTCCTGGACCCTCCTGAGGCTGCCCGGGTCATTGACGTCGGTGGGCCCGTACACGGTGAGGAAACCCGGCCAGTCCACCCGGTCGGAGCGCCCCGAGGACGCGGTCACGACCGCACCGGTCCCGGGTATGCGCTCGATCGCGTGCGGCTTGCCGTAGGGCCTGGCGGACCAGAGAAGCGCACCCGCGGGATCCTCGTTGGGCATGTCGACGATGCCGACCTTTCCCTCCGACGCGGCGACCAGGGCAACCCACCCGAAAGCACTGGTATCACGGAATCTGATGTCCGACAGATGCCTCCACGTGTTCCTCCCGTTCTCGTCGATGGCTACGGGCGGCGACCAGCGCCATATCCGGTTGGCCGGGGTCCAGGGTTTGTTGACCGGGTGGATGAGGATCTCGTTCGCCGCTTGCTCGCAGACGGCCACGTGGTAGGTGTCGGCAGCGTGCGCATCGGCCGGCAGTGCCAGTGACGCGAACGGCGCACCCGCGGCAGTGGCAGCCGCACTCCTCAACAGGGTTCTACGGTCCATTTCCACCTCCAGTAAAAAATGCCGACGTTCCGTCAGCGCCGACCAACCTACCCCAGGAATTCTCAATTCGGCTGTTTCCAACCGGACTTGTCGCACGGTGCGGGACCGCGAAGGACGAGATGTCGGGTGGACGGGCAGGCACCGGTACGCCGCCGCACTGACATGAAGCTGTCAGCGCACGCGGCGATCAGTGCGCTCGCTCCGCCGCGGCCTTCCCGGCCGGACGCGGCGGCCGCGCGGGCCGCCTACCGGGCGTGGGGGGTAGCCGGAAAATCGGCGAGGCGCACCCGTGGCGTGGGGCGCTGCCGCATCACGTGATGGTGCTGCGGCGGGGG
>NZ_WMLF01000539.1 GCF_014156695.1 Streptomyces durbertensis
GCCCCAGTCGACGACCGCCCGAGCGGCTCATCTGGTGCTTCCCTGCTGCTGTCATGGCGTGCCGATAGTAGAGCTGACCGAGGCTGTTACCGGGGGTCTTCCGGAGAGCCTTCGAAGGCACGATTCTGCAAGATCATAAACCGCCAACAGCCTTGGAATGTCCGGCAGTTGAACGCTCGAACATGGAGTTGTCGGGCCCTGCGAGCAAAGTCGCCCCGCGTTCTACAGAGGTTGCGAACAGGTCTCAACTCACCTTCACGAGTGACGCGCACCAGGGCGCGCGCCAGGGGCGCGCGGCAACGCACCCTGTGCGCCGGCCGGCCCACGAGGGCCGGCCCATGGGGCCGGCGGCGGACTCGCCTCCGGCGCGCCCCCGGACGTGACGTGCGTCCGGGGGCGGGGACCCGCCACCCGTCCGACCGCGGGCGCCACCTCTCCCCGGGGCGCCGACCCGTCCGGCCGGCTCCACCGCGCCGGCCCCGGCCCGGCGGAAGCAACCGCCATGCCGCCCCGCCCCTACCGCGCTTGACCGCTGTGCGGTCCGCCGCCTGCGGGTCGGGCCCGTCTATGCCCTGCCTGCCCTGCCCTGCTGGGCCGGGCCGGCTGGTGCGGCGGCGCGGACGTGGCCACCGTCGCGGGTGTGGCCGGGAGCACTCGCGGCCGGGCCGCCGGGTGGCGGGCCGCCCGCCGGTGCTCCGCACCACGCCGGGCTGCGCGCCGGACGTGTCGGCGGTCCGTCCGCCTCTGGACCCGCCTGGACCCGCCTGGACGTGCCGGCGGGAGGTGTCGAGGTGGTCCGGGCCTGTTCGGGGCCCGTAGGCACTACGACTGGGCGGACATTCCTCATAAGGTGAGTAGTAATGGCGGGCCGGTCGTCCGGCCCGCCCGCTGAAGCCTTGTCGAGGAGGACGGGATGACGGAGAACGCCGAGACGACCGCGCGGACGGCCCCGAGGTTGCGCGCCGCACTCGACGGGGTCCCGACGTACCGGCCGGGGCGGCCCGCCGCCGCCGGTCCCGGCGGCAGGCTCGCCTACAAGCTGTCCTCCAACGAGAACCCCTACCCGCCGCTGCCGGGCGTGCTGGAGGCGGCGACCGCCGCCGCCGGTTCCTTCAACCGCTACCCGGACATGGCCTGCGCCGGCCTGTTCGAGGCGCTGGCCGAGCGCTTCGACGTGCCGCTGACGCATCTGGCGACCGGCACGGGATCGGTCGGCATCGCGCAGCAGCTGCTGCAGGCGACCGCCGGCCCGGGCGACGAGGTGATCTACGCCTGGCGGTCCTTCGAGGCGTACCCGATCATCACCCAGATCGCCGGCGCGACCTCCGTGCAGGTGCCGCTCACCGAGGGCGAGGACCACGACCTGGACGCGATGGCGGCGGCGATCACCGACCGCACCCGCCTGATCTTCGTCTGCAACCCGAACAACCCGACCGGTACGGCGATCCGCCGGGCGGAGCTGGAGCGCTTCCTGGACCGGGTGCCGGGCGAGGTGCTGGTGGTGCTCGACGAGGCGTACCGGGAGTTCGTCCGGGACGAGGAGGTGCCGGACGGCATCGAGCTGTACCGGGACCGGCCGAACGTGTGCGTGCTGCGCACGTTCTCCAAGGCGTACGGGCTGGCGGGCCTGCGGGTCGGCTTTGCCGTCGCGCACGAGCCGGTGGCGGCGGCGCTGCGGAAGACGGCCGTGCCGTTCGGCGTGAGTCAGATCGCGCAGGACGCGGCGGTGGCCTCGTTGCGCGCCGAGGACGCGCTGGCCGAGCGGGTGGCGTCCCTGGTCGAGGAGCGGAACCGGGTGCGGGCCGAGCTGCTCGACCAGGGGTGGACCGTGCCCGAGACGCAGGCCAACTTCGTCTGGCTGCGGCTCGGTGAGCGCACGACGGACTTCGCGGCGGCGGCCGAGCGGGCGGGCGTGGTCGTGCGACCGTTCCCCGGCGAGGGCGTGCGGGTCACGATCGGCGAGACCGAGGGCAACGACCTGTTCCTGAAGGCCACCGCCGAGTTCCGCCAGACCGCCGGCTGACCCCCGCCGGGCCGCCGGCTGACCGACACCAGACCGCCGGCTGACCGACGCCGGGACGCCGCCCGAGGCACGTTCCTCGGGCGGTGTCCCGCCGGGCGCCGCCCGAGCGGATCTTGACCTCAACCTGACTTCAACTCCTAGCCTCCGGGGCGGAGTAGGGCCGCCGTTCCGTGGCCGGCCCGAGAGAAGTCTGCGAGATCACATGAGTGTCAGCTCCGCGCTGGTCGACACCCGGGTTGTCATCACCGGCGCCTCCCGGGACCTCGGCCGCGCCCTGGCGGTGCAGTTCGCCCGCCAGGGGGCCGAAGTCCTGCTGTCCGCCCGCACGTGGGAGGCGGCCGAGGCCGTCGCCGAGGAGATCCGCGCGCTCGGTCACGACCGGGTGCGCGCGTACCGCTGCGACACCGGTGACCCGTCCTCGGTCCGCGCGTTCGCCCGTGAGCTGCGCGCGCACACCGACCGCGTCGACGTGTTGGTGAACAACGCCGCCCGCTGGCTGGGTGGCGAGGACCTGCTGTCCGTCAGCGACGAGGACGTCGTCGACACGATCAACTCCGGCGCGACCGGCACGGTGCTGATGGTGAGGAACCTGCTGCCGCTGCTGCGGAACTCGCCGCGCCCGGACATCGTCAACATGGTCTCGGTGTGCGGTGTCCCGCAGAACCACCGCTCCGACGCGCACGACGCCTTCTACGCCGCGAAGAGCGCGCAGGCCGGCTTCTCCGAGGTGCTGTCCAAGCGGCTGCGGCCGGAGGGGGTGCGGGTGATCTCCCTCTACCCGCCGGACTTCGTCAACCACGACCCGCTCTCCGAGCAGTGGGGGAGCGCGGACCGCTCTGCCGACGCGATGCTGACGTCCCAGTCCGTCGTGGAGTGCGTGCTGTTCGCGGTGAAGCAGCCCAGGGACTGCTTCATCCGCTCCTTCCACTTCGAGCAGGTCTGACGCACCCGCTCAGGCGCGACAGACCGTGATCGGGTCGCCGGGGCGGACGGTGGCGAGGAGGCGCGGATCGCCGTCGATTCGCCCCAGCACGTTGCAGGGGCTGGCCAGGCGGCACTCGTCGCCCCGGCTGACGGGGGTGGGCCCGTAGGGCAGGGCGAGCGCGTCGCCGTCGGTCCAGAAGGCGATCGTGCCGGGCTCGACGACCTGGCGGGCGTCGGCTTCGAGGGGCGGGCTGACCGGGGTGCGGAAGTAGACCTCCTCACCCCACGTCTGCGCGTCCGCGGTGAACGGC
>NZ_WMLF01000054.1 GCF_014156695.1 Streptomyces durbertensis
CCCCGGATCCACCCCTAGGAATCTGAGGGGTCGTGAGGCCGCAACTCCGCCACTCTTCCCTCATCATGACTCTGAGCACACAGGTGATCACGATGATGGACGAGCGGGTGAAGGCGCCCCTCCCGGCCGGCGACGTGGTGGCGCACGCCACCGCCTACACGGCGCGTCTGGGCTGGCCGGTCGCACCAGGCCACAGACACCTCCCCCGGCGCGGATGCACCTGCGGCGACGGTGAGTGCCGCACCCCGGGGGTGCACCCGGCCACCTCCTGGGTGACGGGAGTCGAAGTAGCCCGTCTCCGCGACGAGTTCGCCGGTGCGCCGGGCGCGTGCGTGGTCGCCCCGACCGTGCCGTTCGACGCCGTCGTGCTGCCACGGGAGTTCGGCATGGCCGTGATGGTGCGGCTCGACCGGACCGGGCCGGTGCCCTGCATGGTCACGGACAGCACCGCCACGCTTCTTGTCCAGGCGGGCACCGGCACGGTCCTGCACCACACCGGAGGCGTCGCGGAAGTCCGATCGGGCCCGGACCGATGGGTGGCGCTTCCGCCGTCCCACGGCGTGCGCTGGGACACTCCGCCTTGGAGCGAGCCGAGCGGCGCGGCGCTGACGCTGCCTCACGCGCACGCCCTCGCACAGCCGATCGCCGAAGTCGCCCAGTACTTCGGGTACGGCCCTGCGGAGGCGGGCCGATGACAACTCCCGACCGCCCCCGCCCGGGCCGTCCGGGGAGGCCCGCGTGCTGAGTCGCCGCCTGCTTGTCGCCCGTTCCGGCTGGCCGGCCGGATCGCGTCCGGACCACACCGGGCCGCTGGACGGCGACGCGTCCCGCCTCGTGCGCCCCTACGTCCCCGCCGAGCCGCCGCCGGCACCCCGCTGGGTGTCGCTGTCCGGCACCCGGCGCGGCCCGTGGGCGCTGGCGCGGGGAGCCGCGCGGTGAGCCCGCGCGTTCGCGTCCCCGCCGAGCCGTGCGGCCGCCGGCGCCCGCCCGCGTTGCAGACGTCGCCGCTGGTGGCGTCCCGCCTGCCGTGCGCGCTCCCGGCCGGCCACGACGGACCGCACGAGGACGCCATCGGCCAGACCTGGACCGACCCGAACCCCGAGCTGGAGTACGCGCTCGGCGTGGCCCTCGCCGCCGACCTGCTCCGCTGGGCGTTCACCGACGACACGAAGGACAACCGATGAAACGCCGTCGGCGCCGGATCGAGGAGTCCCTGGCCGTTCAGCTCCTCTCCTGCCTGATCATCGCCGGTCTGCTCCTCCTGATTCTCCTCGGCACCCTCCCGTGAACCGGCCGACCGGCCCCACCGTCACCACATGCCGACCACCAGCCCCCTCTATACACTGAAGCAGCAATTCGAGCCGAAAAGATGGGAGAAGACCGCTATGTCCAAGCGAGGAAACAAGCGCCGCGCCCGTAAGAAGAAGGCCGCCAACCACGGCAAGCGCCCCAACGCCTGACGCCCCACTCCCGGCCCCGGCCGCCGACCCATCACCGTCCGATCGCCGTCCGATCGGCGGAAGGTGACGCGCCGGAGCCACCCACCCGGGCATGTTGCGAGGCCAGCGGCCCGGTGGCGTGCCACCCTCGGCCACACACGCCGCGTGCACACGACGGCGCGGTCCGGGTCGCGAGGAGGAAGCGCGGATGGCGGTCACCCGTGGCGGGTCCGACCCCGCGTTTCCTCCCGACCCGCTGACACTCCTCCGAAGCCGCTCCTACCTCGTGCTCCTCCTGATGTCCGCGCTGATCGGCGTGCCGGTGTCGGCGGTGGCGTTCGGCTTCCTCGCACTGGTCGGCGAGGTCCAACCCCTCCTCTACACCGACCTCCCCCGCTCCCTGGGGTTCGACGGAACACCGCCGTGGTGGCCTCTGCCGCTCCTCGCACTGGGCGGACTGCTGGTAGGCCTGACGATCCAGCACCTCCCGGGAAACGGCGGCCACGAACCCTCGGAAGGCTTCAAGACCACCGGGCCGCCCGCCCCCGCCCACCTTCCCGGCATCCTCCTCGCCGCTCTGGCGACACTCTGCTTCGGCGCGGTCCTCGGCCCCGAGGCCCCTCTCCTGGCGCTCGGCGCCGGACTCGCCGCCGGCGCCGTCCGCATGGTCAGGCGGGACCCGCCGCAGCAGGCCATCACGGTCCTCGGCGCCGCCGGCAGCTTCGCAGCCGTCAGCTCCCTGCTCGGATCACCCCTCCTCGGAGCCTTCCTCCTCATGGAAGCCTCGGGACTGGCCGGGCCGATGCTGGCACTCGTCCTCGTCCCCGGCCTCCTCGCATCCGGCATCGGCGCACTCATCTTCGTCGGCCTCGGCCACTGGACCGGCCTGGGCACCTACTCCCTCGCGCTCCACAGCGTCCCCGACGCCGCCGACCCCACCCTCACGGAGTTCGGCTGGGCCGTGCTCATCGGCGTGTCCGCCGCCGTCGCGGGCGCCGGCATCCGACGACTCGCCACCCGCCTCCGGACACACGTCGAAAGGCGACGCGTGACGGCCACGGTGGCCATGGGCCTGATCGTGGCGGGCCTCGCCATCGGCTACGCCCAGTCCACCGGCGAAGCGGCCACCGACGTCCTCTACTCGGGGGAGACCGCGCTGGACCCGTTCCTCACCGACAGCGCCGCCTACTCGGTGGCGGCGCTGCTGCTCCTGCTCCTCTGCAAGGGCCTGGCCTACACCGTCTCCCTCAGCGCCTTCAGGGGCGGCCCGATCTTCCCGGCGATGTTCCTCGGAGCGGCGGGCGGCATCCTCCTCTCCCACCTGCCGGGCCTCACCCTCGTCGCGGGCTTTGCCATGGGCGTGGGCGCGATGAGCGCCGCCATGCTGAAACTCCCCCTGGTCTCCGTCCTCCTCGCCACACTCCTGATCGGCACCCAGGGGATCACCGTCATGCCCCTGGTGATCGTCGCCGTGGTGACCTCCTTCATCACCACCGCCAAACTCACCCCACCCCCCACCCCGGAACCGGCGGCGAACCCGGGCCGGCGGCAGTCGTGAACTCGCGGGGCCGCCCCGCCCGGGTGGTCACCGGGGGAGTCGTCCCCGAGGCGACCGACGTCCCGTCAGGGGCACGAGCCGTCGAAGATCTCCTCGAAGCTGCGGTAGACGCCGGCCGCCCTGGTCTTCGCATCGGGGTCCGGCTCCGGGTACTCGCTGACGGGCACCGGCTTGCAGACCGCCCACTTCCGTGTGTCCGGCGACTCGTCGAAGCCGAAGGTGCCGCTCGCCCCGCGTACGCAGTTGACACAGCTCGCCCCGGAGCGGGTGCCGAGGATGTTCATGTTGACCATCGTGTTGTAGACGTCGGCATGCCTCGGCAGGGCCGGGGCCCCGTTGTTCGCCGCCGCTCCCTCCGCCGCCTTCCCGCCGCCGTTGATGTCGTCGTAAGCTCGGCCGGTGGCCTGGGAGAGCACCGTGAAGGCGTCGTAGTACATGACCGCGTAGCCGTCGTCCAGAGGCTTGCTCCCCCACGGCTGCGTGTGTTCCGGGTCGTTCCGCAGTTTCTCCCGCAACTTCTCGAACTGCTTCAGGAAGCCGCGCGGCCCGGCGGGGAGTTGCTTGTCCGCCGCCCATGACCGGGTGTCGACGGAGGCGGCGTTCACGAGGGTGATGCGGGCCTCCTTCAGCTGCTCGGTGATCTCCACCGTCGTGGACTCGGGATCCATACCGATCCCCACCTTCAGGATGCGCGTCGGTTTCCCGTGGTCGCAGGAGGGTTCGCTCGCCAGCCGGTCGACCAGGTGGGGCAGATCGTGATCGCGTCCCGCGAAGAAGACCGTCTCCGCTCTTGTCAGGCAGATGCTGCGGGCCACGTCGGAGAAGCGCTGGGGGACGCCCTCGTCGTCGCCGGTCAGCCCCAGGTAGGACGCCTGCCGCTGCTTGAGCCCGTACTCCTTGCCGAAGTACGCCAGGAAGACGTCCCGGAGGTCGGTGGAGTAGCTGTCCTGCTCCCTCCGGTCCGAGACGAGGAAGCCCGTACCGTTCCCGGGGTTCTCGGCGAGGTACTCCCGCAGCGCCTCGGCGTAGAGCGTGTTGGACGGGGACGTCTTGAAGAGGTAGCCGGCCTCCATGGTGGTCGAGGTGAGGATGGGACCGATCGCCGGGATCCGGTGCTCGGAGAGAGCCTCGGCCGCGGCGAGTGTGTCCGGAGTGCTGCTCGGCATGCCGAACACGCCTACCAGCGGCGCCTCGTCGTCGACCGTCCCGGCGAGCCGGTCCACCACGGGCTCCCAGTGCTCCAGGTTCTTCCCGTTGTGGGCCAGCAGCAACTGGTAGCGCGGACCCGCCTGGGCGTTGGCCCGAAGCTGGGCGGCGTGCGCGCCTGCGAGCGCGCGGGCGATCTGTTCCGTGCTCATGGTGCTGGAGGCGTCGGAGGTGAACGGCATCATGAGGGCGACCCGCACGTACGGGATGCGCGGCTGCCCGTTCTCCGGATGGGTCCAGCTCCTCTCCACCCGGGCGTTCTCCTCCGCCACGCCGCGTATCAGACCCTCCAACTCCGGCTCGCCCGGCAGGACTCCGGCGGTCACTCCCACACACTCGCCCCCGGCTGCCTCCAGTCCGCCGCCGCACCTCTCGGGAAGCAGCCGTACGACGACAAAGGCGACCGCCGCGAGCAGTACGACGCCCACCGCGAGGACGACCGCCTTGTCGGCCGGCCCCCAAGCACGGGTCCTGAAGTGGTTCAGCACAGTCCTCACTCCTCGTCCAGGGCAGAGCCGTACCTCGGGTAGGGTCTACGCTCGCGCGCCGCGGCCGGCCAGGCCCGGGCGGCCTCGCTGAGCACGGCACGCCCGGAGGGGTGCCGCATCGACAGGAACGTCAGCTCCGAGCCGAGGTCGTCGCACAGGTCGGGCAGGGGTTCCGCGTAGGTCTCGGAGAGGTACCAGAGCGCGTGCAGCAGCCTGTTGACGGACCTGCGTACGTCGTCGGTCTCGGCGTGGCGGTGGTCGTGGGCGCCGCGCGCGATCTCGGCGCGCTCGTCGGTCCACCCGTCCGAAGGGGGCCGGGGCGCCTCAGCGGTGTACCGGAGAGCGTCCAGCCAGCGGCCCGCGTCCCAGACGCCGAAGTACCCGGTCAGCGCGCTTACGACCGCCTCCGCGTCTCCCACCGCCAGGGTGTGCCGGAGGACGTCCGCCTCGTGTCCGGGGCCCCGCGCCGTGTGGTGCTCGCGCAGGAGAGCGTGCAGATCGTCCCAGCGACGTCCCGGCGGGGCCGCCGCGGAGGTCGCACGGGCCTCATGGATCAGCAGGGCGCGCAGGAAAGGGTCGGGGACGAAGCCCGTGGCGGCGGCCGTGGCCCCGTCCGACCCGGTCGTCCACAGCTCCTCCTCCAGGAACCGGGCGGCGGACGAGACCCCGGGGCCCGGGAGACCGCCGCCGGCCGAAGCGGACACCGGTACGAGCGCCTGCGCGGCCGCCCGGTCGCGGGCCAGGGCAAGCGGTACCAGGTGAGCGCGCGGCTGTGGCTGCGGCACCAGCTGCTCCAGCAGCACCTCGGAGACCCGTCGTCCCTCCTCGGCCGGCAGGTCGAGCAGCTTCTCCAGTTCGACCGCGCCTCGCCCACTGGCCCGTACGACCGCCTCGCACAGCGCCCTGCTGCCCTGCGGGTGGCCCCGGGTCAGGGCATGCAGCGCTGACGGCAGGTGGCGGGGGAGCGGGCCCTCCGCCGCGTCGAGCATCAGCAGCAGGTCGTCGCGGGTCAACGGTGTCAGTGGGACCACGAGCAGGCCCGCGGACGGTGAGCCGGGGACGGCGCGCTCCCAGCCGGAGGCGTGGACGAGCTCGGGCAACTCCCGCCGTGTCGCGTCCGGGTAGAGGTCCCCGCCTCCGCCCAGCCGGGTCGCGACGACCACCAGCGGGTCGCGGGCGCCGGACCCGGATCCGGACCCGGCACGGTGTTCGAGCAGCAGGTCGAGCACACGCTGCCCGGCGGCGGCGTGCGTGTTGTCCAGCAGGACAAGGGGGCGGGGCGTCCGGTTGACCCGGTGCCACCAGTTGTAGGCGTCGGTGAGGTCCTCGAGGAACGCGGCGACCAGAGTGTGCTCGACCGCCCGCTGGAAGTCGCCGCCCTGGTGGAAGCGCAGACTCAGCCGGATCAGGGCGGCTTCCCCGCTCTCGGAGCCCGGGAAACGGCTCTGGTACCACCGGCGCACGGCCCGTTCGTCGCGGCTGCGGGTGTGCCGGCCGAAGTACTGCTGGACGACCGCCTCGGTGACAGGAGCCAGATCGTGCCGGAGCCTGTCCGGGTCGGCGAGACGCTCGCTGACGTCGTACGTCCACTGGCCGCCGTCCTCCGTGCTCTTCTCAAGACCGCAGGCCGTGAGGAGACGCGCGATCCGGTCGCGGGCCAGCGACTGCTCGACCTCGTTGCCGCGATGCCAGCTGGACACGGCGAACAGCCCGGGCAGCAGGCGGGAGAACCGGAACCGGCAGGCACCCGGCACCACGGGCGCCAGCCGGCACACCAGGTGCTCCAGCACCTCCACCACGGCCGAAGTGTTGGCCGCCGTGGAACCTGACCACCGGCCCTGATCGATCCGCGCGGCATCAACCCTGCCGACCGGAACGCGCCCGCGGTAGGCCCTCTCCAGGAAGTCCAGGGCCGCCGTCCTGCCCATACCGTGGCGGCCGGTCAGCAGCGTCACGGGAAGGTCGCCGCGGTGTTCCTGAGGAACGAGTTCCCGCCGGTCGGCTGCCAGGCCGACCAGACGGGGCACCAACGCGCGCAGGAGGGGGTCCCGCGCGTATAAGGGCCTCCGCATCGCCCTTTCCCCCGTTCTGTCGATGTCTTCGGTGACGTTGTCGTTCCGTGTGCTCCTGGCGGCTCAGCTTCCGAGCAGCCTCCCCAGCGCCTGGCCGACGGCGTCGAGCAGCAGCTGTCTGCCGACCGTGTCGGGCGCGCCACCCAGCAGGCGCCGCATGCTCTCCATCAGCCCACGCTGCCGGTCCGGCCCGGGGCCGTCGTCGCCGTCGTCGCCATTGCCGTCGTCGCCGCCACCGCCGTTGCCGCCGCGCGCCAGGGCGGCCGCGCTGCGCAGCAGAGCCGCGCGGGCCTCCGGGGCGAGATGCAGCCCCGGCGCCAACTCCTCGATGAGACGGGCGAGTTCCGCTGGCGTCAGCGCGGTGTGCACCTCGACGCTGTTGCGCACGTGGTGCTCGGAGTCGCCCTGCGTGATGTGCCCGATCGTCCCGGCCTCTATGTGGGTGTGCTGGGCGGGCCGACGGCGCTCGCGCTGCTGCGCCACGTACGCGACGATGTCCGAGGAGCCGCTGAGCACGGCGCTCACGCCCTGCGAGGTGAGCGCCACGTGCGAGCCGATGTTGTTGTGGAACGGCGGCCCCTCGCAGGTGATCAGCTCCTCCTCGGCGAGATAGGTGAGGGCCCGGGCGACCTCGCTCCGGGACAGCGGCTCCCCCAGGAAGAAGACGTCCGGCGAATCGAGGAACCCGCTGATCCGCAGCGGCTGCCGGTGCGGGTTGGCGTGGATCCAGTGCAGCACGGCACGCGTCGCGTGGCGGCCCCGCTGGACCGAGTTCGCGCGCAGCGCCTGCAGCCGGCGAGCCCGCTCCGCCCCGGCGGCCCGGAGCGTCACCACGGGAGCGCCTGCGTCCGTGCCGGGCCCGCTGCGAAAGTCGATCAACTCCTCGGCACCGAGATGCTCGACGACGGCCCGGACCGCGCTCACGGGAATGCTCTGCGAGGAACCGAACTCCGCACAGGAGACCTGCCGGCCCGGTTCCCCCTCCGCCCTGTCCCAGATCCACAGCAGGAGACGCGGGCCGTACCTCTCGACGTACGCGGCGAAGTCGGCGTGGTCCCTGAACGCGGGCGCTGAGGCTGACACTGACCGACCCTCTTCGTCTTCGCACCGACGGCTAGCTGCCGCACCTACCCCGCTTCCGCCCCTCGTAATCAGATCTGTTCACCCGGTGAACGCCCACAACACCCCCACACTTGACCGAAGTTGACCCTGCTCGGCTGCTCGGCTGCTCGGCTGCTCGGCTGCTCGGCTGCTCGGCTGCTCGGCTGCTCGGCTGCTCGGCGCCCGACCGGCCGCATGCCCTCGTCCACCTACACGAACATGAACGTCTGCGTGCCGCGGCGAGGACTTTCGCCGGGTGGGCGCCCACCGCACGACAGCGGATCCCGGGCACGCCGCCTACCGTCGGAGCCGCCGCGTACGGCACTGTGTCCCCGACTGCCCGCTGCAGCCAAGGGGGTTCAACGTTGTGGGAGCAACTGCCGGCTCTGGCCGGGGTTGTCGTGGGAGCCGTCGGATCCTACGTGGCGACCAGCCTCACGGAACGGAACCGGTTGCGGCGCGCAAGAGCCGAACGCTGGGACCAGAAGAGACTGGACACCTACGCCTCCTACGCCTCCTATGCGAACTGCCTGAAGCATCAGATCAACATCGCCCAGCGCATCGGAGCCGCGAGGGGGTTCCAACACGCCGTGGACCCGCTGGACCCGGAAAGCGGCCTACCTCAGCTCGCCGAGGCCGAGGCGCGGCGCGCGGCCGAGTGGGAAACGGTGCTACTGGTCGGGGACGCCGAGACCATAGCGGCGGCCCGCACGTGGCACGAAGCCGTGTGGAACGTCGAACTCTACGCCCGCGGCCTCAAGGACGACCCCGCCGGCTGGGACAAAGTAGTCGGACAGATGAGCCGGGCCCGTGACGACTTCTACGCTCTCGCACGGCGTGACCTGGGCATCTCAGGCCCCCACCACCATCCGGCACCTGGCCCCGCGCCTGGCAGCAGCAAGAAGACACAACCTGAGCGCAAGCGGATTCTTGAGATCGACTACTGCCCCCGGACGGCCTCGCAGGCGGCGCCGCGCGGCCGCCCGCGAGGTCACTGCCGTCGAACGGAGCCGTCAGAAGCGCCCCGGACCATGATCGGTCCGGGGCATTTGCGCTGGTGCCCCCGGCAGGATTCGAACCTGCGACACCCGCTTTAGGAGAGCGGCTGGGTGATCTGCGGGCTCAGCTGCGGCTTCGTCGGCTGAGGGAGCGGGTGATTACTTGCCCGCGTGCCACCGGGTTTGACCGTGACTGGCCCCTGCATCTGGCACGGTTGTGGCACGAACCTCAGCCGACGACAGTCAGCCACAGCGGCGGGTGCGTCGACCGGCCAGGCGAGCGTGTGTCTCGCTGCACCCCCATCGGCCTCAGCGACGGTGTCGGATTGTCGCCGGCCAGCTCTCCCGCGTCGAGCGGAATGGCACACGGCTCCGGAGGGGGCTTCATGTCCCGATAAACCAACAGGTCATGAGGCCAAGCGGCTCGTATGCACCGAGCTGCGTCCACGGGTGGTCCATGGGCCCGGTGGCTCCGTCGGGCAAGGGCAGCGGCCTGGACGCCTCTCGGCTAGGAGTCGAGTGCCCCTGGATCGCGCCGAAGCTGGTCCACTTTACGTAGGAAGTCCTGATGAGCTTGGTCTGTCTGCTCCAGTAGGTCGTACCAGCTGCGGCGTTCGACGTTGAGGCTCTCCTTGAGGAGCCTACGGTTAGTCCGGCTTAGTCGATCGACGTGGTCGACGATGAAAGTGAGCCTTCGGATGGGGAAATACGCCCCAAACTCTGGAGTATCGTCGAGGAACTCTTCCAAACTCTCAAGGTAGTCGACGGCCCTGGTGAATTCGTCGTCCGTCAAGTAGTAATCGATTCGCTTGATCTCGACTACCCAGATGGTCCCGCGGGGCCCGTTTAGCAGGACGAAGTCTGGGCGCTTTACCGGGTTGCGAATGGTGCTAGTCGCGATAAGTTGATTGGACTTCTTGAAATACCACGTCTCGAAGCTGTTGCGGACCCGGTCGAGTGCGTCGTTCATCCCCAGGGGAGTCCATTCCGGGGCCAGCAGCCACGGTGCCTTCTCGATGAGTTCCTGGAGAGGGCGTTCGAGTGTCGTACCATCCGAAATCAGCTGACGGAGTCTGGTGACAACTTCTACTCGCTCTTGGGCTACCTGGCCAAGGGCATAGAACTCGGCAACCCTAGCCTTCTGGAATAGAGCCAGCACGATATCTAGGGGGCTGTCCACCTCCTTGGACACCTGGTGCAGCGTATCTAGGAGTTCTTTGTGCGGCGCAATGTTCTTCGATAGCTCCAGGTAGCGTTCGACTCGCTGCGGATCCGACGCCGCTTCACGATCGCTGTCAGCCACGAGCAGGCGAAACGCCTCCTTGACCGAATTGCGGTACTGCGGATCACCTGGAGCTTCTGCTTGCAGTCGGGAATCGAGATCTGCAGCCTGCTCGAAGACTTGTCGTGTGCGCCGCTGGACCGAGGACCTTCCGCGTTTGGCTAGATCCTTGACCTGCTTCGAGCCCCAACTCTGCAGGGCTTGGCCTAGGTCGGACGTCCAGATGATGTCTTGTCGGTCGGAGCGAACTAGGTCTTCGGCTTCGTCCAACCACTCGACATGAATCTCACCCGTTAAGTAGGACCTGACACTCCACTCACCAGTGAATCCGGATGTGGCTCCGAAGTCCCGAGTGGTGGCGACAATCTTTCCGCGAGCATAGATGCGGACACCAGCCATCACCTCGTCTTTATACGGGTCCTTTGCGAAGGCGAGCCAGCCTGAAACCGGAAGTGGATCCGAATCTTCTGGAGCAATTGGAGTTCGATCAAAGGTGACCTTTGTGTCCTCCTGAAGGTCAATACTCAACTCGCCAAGACGGAACGACTCTGATTTAAGACCTGGGAGGGCGTCGCTCTCGCGAGTATTGAATACCTCGACATCCCAGTCGTCGCGCCTAATGCCAAACCGGGCGCAGAGTTGCCGATGTAGTTCTTCCCCTTTGGGGACCAGCTTGCGGTTGAAGTCGCTGAGTCGGATGCTGGTGCCGTGCTCATCGCGAAAAGTACCGTCGAGGTGTCCTACCTCAGGAATATAATCATCCTCCGAGTCGAACATCATGGCATCAAGATGCAGCTTGATGTGGGAAACGCGGTATCCCTGCTCGGTCGGTGCGCCTCCTGCGGTGATCACCTCCACGGTTCGGCAGATTCCGAACGGAGCTAGTTTTCCGATTCCCTTCCTCCCCATGACTCGCCGGCTCTTGCCCTTGGACGTGTCCTTACCGAACCGTCCGCGTCGGTCAGAGCCAACGAGCAAGTAGTGGGTGTTCACCTCCTCAGAGGTCATCCCATGGCCGTTGTCCTCGACGGTGACTTCGTACTGCGCCACTGCCGGCTTGCCGGGCTGCGCGGCGAGCCAAGTGCCGAACGGAAGGCGGACCTTGACTTCCGTAGCATCTGCGTCGTAGGCGTTGGCGATGATCTCTGCGAGGACCGCCGAAACGCGGTCGTACAGCTTGATGCCGAGCTTGTCGACCGTCAGCCTGCTGATCCGCATGCGGTACGGTCCGGTGTTGTCGCCGCTAGCGGACGTGGTCTTCGCCCGAGCGTCGTGGTGGCCGTCTGTCTGCCTCGGCAGTGCTGGGAACAGCCCCTGGGTCTCCGGTTGTTCTGGGCCTACGTTCGTCACTTACCCACCCCCGATGTGTCAAGTTCCGGCCAGCTAAGCATAGCTGATGGGTTGTCAAAAGATCGCCCTGACATCTCCGGGGCCTTAAGGACTAAGATCGCGCCATGCCCACGTACAGCGCCGTGGATCTGTTTGCTGGGGCGGGGGGCGCAACGCGAGGCCTGAGGGATGCGGGCTTCGCGATGCTCGCCGCCGTGGAGAACGACCTGGAAGCGGCCGAAACCTACCGCAGGAATCATCCCAAAGTGTCTCTCTTCGCCCAGGACATCCGTACTGTAGAGCCTCGGGTGCTGCTTGCGGCGTCGGGCGTCGCGGCAGGGGAGCTCGATCTACTCAAGGCGTGCCCACCATGCCAAGGGTTCTCGTCTCTGGCCAAGGGGCTGGTTGATGAGCAGCGGAACGACCTGGTCTTGGATACCTACCGCTTCGTTGAGGCCATGAGGCCAAGGATTGTTCTGCTCGAAAACGTCCCTGGACTGGCTCGCGACCGCCGCCTTCCGGAGCTGCACCGGATGCTTGATGGGGCTGGGTACCAGCTCAAGACGGCCACACTGGACGCGGCCGCATTTGGGGTTCCCCAGCGTCGAAAGCGGTTCATCTGTTTTGCCGTCAGGGACGATGTTGCCTTTGTGCCCGTCGAAAACCTTCTCGAATTGTTGCCTCCTAGTTTCCGAAAATCTCCGAAGACAGCTGGGCAGGCACTGGCACATCTCGCGCGTTACTCTCGCGCGGGGGATCCTTTGAATGTTCATCGGAAGAGTTCGATTGTCGTTGAGGCGCGGATCGCCGCTATCCCAGTTGGCGGCAATCGATTCGACCTTCCAGAAGAGCATCAGTTGGACTGTCACAAGCGATTGACTTCGAGGAACGCGAGCTCCTCGTATGGCAGGGTCAGGTTGGATGATCCAGCTCCCACTATGACGACTCGGTGCACAACGCCTGCGTGCGGAACATTTATTCACCCTTCTGAGAACCGCGGATTGACGCTTCGCGAGGCGGCTACGTTTCAGACTTTTCCGGTGGGTTACGAGTTCCACGGTAATTACGGGTCAATTGAGCGGCAGATCGGGAATGCTGTTCCTGTACGAATGGCCAAGGGGCTCGGGCTGATCGCCACTGCGATCCTGAACGGTACAAGTTCGCACCGGGAGAAAAGCTGACTCACACTCTTGGATAAAATGTGGGCGGGGTATTCCCGATTCCCGATTAGTCGCTAAATCCCGCGAGCCGGTCATACGCAGCGAACGGCTCCCACCGCGCCCGGCCGTGGACACGCCCTCCTGTCAGCGATCACGCCAAAGACGCGCAGCTGCTGGCGCCTGCTTGCTGGAACACGCGACCCCATCCGAGGGCTCACTTGCGAAATCGTCTTCACATAACAGCCACAAGTGGATATGGTCGGTTCTACGTGGTCGCCCTCTGGGGGAGGGCCCCGTGAACGCGAAAGGTAGAAGCCGATGAGACTGCGCCGTGAATCTCGCATCCTCAAGGATAAGGCGCTGGCATCCTTGACTAATGCTGTTACGGCATTTAATTCTCCTCAGGCTTCCGCGAGCCGTACAACCGTGACACTCATGTCGGCCCAGCACTGCTTTGAAATGCTGCTAAAAGGTGCGCTTGTGCAGCGCAAGGTCGACATATTTGATCGCAATGCCGACATGAGCTTCGGCTTCGATAAATGCATCAACCTTTGCGCCGAAAAACTCGGCGTCTCTGAGCAAGAAGCAGGATATCTTCGGATGATTGCCAAACTTAGAGATGCAGAGCAGCACTGGTACGGCGTCGTTTCAGAAGGTATTCTCTACACGTGTATGCGTGCTGCTGTTACGCTCTTTGATGAGCTTCTGCAGCGTGCGTTTGGTGAGTCATTGGCTAAGCATCTGCCGGATCGAGTTTTGCCGGTATCGACCCTCCCGCCAAAGCATATTCAGACTCTTATCGATGAGGAATTTACGCAAGTGCGAGAGCTCCTGCAACCCGGCAAGCGCCACGGTGCAGAAGCTCGCGGGAGAATTCGTACCTTGCTGGCCCTTCAAGCTCTTGAGGTCGATGATCTTCAGATCAGTGAGCGGGATATCGACCGGGTTGAGGGCGGAATTAAGCGAGGAGTGGAGCCGGCCGAGTTGATCCCTAACCTTTCCACGATTGGGACGGAGGTCACGGGGGAGGGGATCAATGTTACTGTGCATTTCACCAAGCGGGGTGGTGCTCCAGTGCGTTGGGCCGGAGGGGATGAGGCGGCGGCGGCTGTGAGGACCGAGGATCCTTGGAAGAAGTACCACTGGACCCGCGGAAAGCTCGGAGAGAAGCTAAAGCTGAGTACGGGGCACGCGGCCGCTCTCCGCTGGCACCTAAAGATTGATGAAGATGAATCCTGTCATATTCAGAGATTTCACAACAAGACGCGAATTGACGGCTATTCTGACAATGCATTCAATAAAATGCGTGATGCAATGAAAGAGCCAGGCTTTGATATTCGTGTAATTTATCAAGAGTATGTCCGTCGAAATGAAGGGTCTGCCGGGATCTAGTTGACTGGCAGGTGGTCTTTTTCGCCCACGCACTGGTCCAGCCGTTCGAACTCACCGCAACTGCCTCGTCCCCAGCTCCCATCCCGTCCGCCGTCGACCCACACACCGTGGAGCGGGCGTGGTTCATGGCGTCCAGGTGGAGCGCGCCACTGTACGAACGACCTGGACGCCATGGGCCGCGTCTGCTCGGCTCTGCCTGGGTCGACGGTGGACGGGATGGGAGCCCACAACCCTCGCCACCCATGCGCCCGCAGCCGGGAACGGCGCCCCCTCCATCCCGGTGCCGGCCGATCCCCCGCCGGAGGCATCATCTTGTGCCCGCGGGTGATGTCCCGCCCTTGCCCGCATGCACGCAGCGCGCCGCCGGGCGCGGCCAGCCGGGGCGCAGACAGGAGGCAGGCCGCGCCGCAAAGGCGGCGCGCGCCCGCGCCGTGCGCGGGCCTTGAAGACGTAGAGAAAGTTGTTACTCACCCTGGTCGCTGTCGCTGTTGCGTGCCCTGTTGCGGTTATGGGCTACGCGTTGGCGGTGGCGTTCGATTTCGTAGGCGACGGTCTCTGCTGCTTGGACGACGAGGTGGAGGCGGTTGAGGACGTCTTTGCGGGCTTTTTCGATGAGTTCGCGGTGTGTGGGTGCCATGGGGTCGCTGGTGCCTGCGGGTGCCCAGTTGTTGAGGCTGCTGTGGCGGTGGACGATTTCTTGACAGGCGCGGATGACGCTGTTCATGGCGGTGGTGATCTCGTACCGGTACAGGATCTCGTTCTCGTCGGCCGGTTCGGTGGGCTGGGTCATGGTCAGTGTCCTTGGGGGTGTGCGGGGCCGGCGGTGAGGAGGTAGCGGGCGCTGTCGTCGAACGCGGTAAACGTGTAGCTGCCGCCGCGGGTGAGGACGGCCAACGCGTGCTCGTGCTCTGCGTGGTCGTGCAGCCAGTGCCGAACGGGCCCGGCCTCCCACGGGTCGAGCTGGTCAGCGATGTGTGCGGCGCGGTGGCGTAACCAGCGCAGTGCGAGACGGGGTGTGGTGGCCTGCCGTGATCCGAGGGGGATGGTGCGGTGTTCCGCAGGGAGGTAGGCCAAGGCTTCGGCCCAGCAACTTGGCGCGATCCGCGGGGGCGGGGCGGTCAGCATGCGGCTCCCTTGTCGTTCACCCGCTGTGCCTGGCGCTCTGCGAGGTGGGCGGTGACGGTGTGGCCGTGAGCGTGGCGGGCGACGGCCAGTTCGGTGGTGAGCATGGCGACGATGGCCAGTCCGCGGCCGTGGGTGTCGTCGGGCGCCGACTGCGTCAGGTGGGGGCCGCTGGCGCTGTCGCCTCGGTCGGTGACGGTGAGAGTGACGCCTTGGTGAGTGCGGTGGATGGTGACGCGGAAGTCGGGGCTTGTGGTGTGGGTGACGGCGTTGGCGCCCAGCTCAGTGACGATCAACGCGGCGTCGTCGGCGCAGGGGCAGTCGGTGAGGATGTCGCGGGTCCAGCGGCGGGCACGGGCCACCTCTTCGGGGATTCCTGGACAGAGGAGTTCCCAGACCCGCACCCTGCTCGTATACTCATCCATACAAGTGCTCCCGTGCTGGTGGCCGCAGTGGACAGTGGATTGGTGCTAGACGAGTTTCACGCCGTCGTGCGCGCGGATGGCCGGCGGCGATACCGCGTCCAGGGCGTCGAGTACGCGGATCGCGTACGCCTCGTTCGCCAGCTCACCGACCTGATCGCGGGTGACCCAGCGCAGGGCCTTGGTCTCGTCGCCGGTGGTGGGCTGGCCGTCGATGGCCTGGCAGCGGAAGACGAGGGAGACGATCAGGCCCGTCATGTTCTTGTAGACGCCGGTCAGGGTCGCCGGAAGGGCGATCTTGATTCCGGTCTCCTCCAGAACCTCGCGCTGGAGGGCGTCGGGAAGGGTCTCGCCGGGCTCGACCACACCGCCGGGCGGCTCCCAGTGCCCGTTGTCGCGTCGCTTGATCAGCAGGGCGCGGCCGTGGTCGTCCACGATCACCCCGGCGACGCTCACGGAGTGTGGGCGCTCGGCTGTCGTCACGTCTGGGCTTCCTTGATCCGTTCGGCTGGCTAGGCTCTCCACCGTAGCAACCACACATAGCCTCTCGTCTAGATATCTAAAGGAGTACCCATGGCCGCTCTCCCTTCGGGCACGCTCGGCTCACTGGACCCGACCAGTGACCGGGCCGTGTTCCGGCAGATCGCCGACCAACTGCGAGAGGCCATCGACAAGGGACGCTTCGCCGAAGGGGCCAAGCTCCCCTCGGAATCGGAGTTGGTCGAGCACTTCGGCGTCTCCCGCATGACTGTGCGCAATGCGCTGTCGATGCTCCAGAGTGAGGGCCTGGTCTCCTCCGAACACGGCAAGGGCGTCTTCGTCCGGCCCCGCCCGCCCGTCCGGCGTCTGGCCTCTGACCGGTTCGCCCGGCGCCACCGCGAGCAGGGAAAGTCGGCCTTCACTGTGGAGGCGGAAGCCGCCGGCAGCCGCCCCGAGGTCGACAACCTGGAGGTCAAGGAGGAGCGACCGACCCCGGACATCTCCGCCCGCCTCGGCGCCCCGCGGCGCGTACTCGCCCGTCGCCGCCGCTATCTGCTGGACGGCCGCCCGGTCGAGTTCGCCACCTCCTACCTCCCGCTGGACCTGGCCCGGGACACCCCGATCGCCCAGCCCAACCCGGGCCCCGGCGGCATCTACGCCCGGCTCGAAGAACTCGGCCACAAGCTCGACCACTTCGACGAGGAGATCCGGGCGCGCATGCCCTCGCCGCTGGAGATCAAGACACTCCGCCTGGCCTCCGGCGTGCCCGTCATCCACCTCATCCGCACCGCCTTCGACACCAAAGGCCGCGCGGTCGAGGTCTGCGACACGGTGATGGCCGCAGACGCCTACGTCCTGAACTACCACCTCCCCGCCACCTGACAGGCCGGGACGGAGAGGTGCTGACGGATCGTCGAGGGCGGGCTGCTTCGCTCAACTCGTACACACCAACAGGCATACTCGTATAGACGAGTGGGCAAGACGTATGGCACAGTGGTTCGCGTTCCACTCGACCTCTCTCCTCCGCTGCAACTTGTCTAGACGACTAGATGCAGCGGGTGAGCTGACCCCTGAGGAGACACATCCCGTGCGTTCCATCCGAGTTGAGACCTCCACCGCAACGATCCTCCTGACCGAAGCCCCCGAGCCGAAGGTGCGCGACCGGCAGACCGGTGAGATCGCCAAGGACGCCGTGAGCGGTGAGGCGCTGATGAAGGTCGGCGTCGTCTTCATCGACGAAGGAGAGTCCTCGCTGATTCACGTCACCGTTCCGGAAAGCGGCGTCACCGACGGCTTGGCGCTCGGGGCGCCGGTCTCGCTGCCGGGCCTGGTCGCCCGGCCGTGGGAGTCGGTGTTCAACGGGCAGCAGCGTCACGGCATCGCCTTCCGGGCTGCCGCCGTCACCGCCGGTGCCGTCCCCGCCATGGCCGACGCGGGAGCCTGACGTGTCCGACCTGCTGACACTGCTGGAACTGGGTGGCCCCCTCGTCGCACTCGGCGGCGGGGCTGCCTGGGCCCGCACCCGACACCCGGCCCTGTACTGGAACACCCTCGGCCTGCCGCTGTCGGTGCTCCGGCTGCTGACCTCCTACGGCTCGGTCATGGACTCCTGCGGCCTCACCGTCGCCCCCTCCCGCCTCCGCGTCCTGGCCACCTACGCCACCACCCGCCGCGAGATACGCCCCGTTCCACCCCGCCGGGGACTGATCCGGCCGACCACCACCGGCCTGCGGTTACGGCTGCGGCTCGCCCCGGGGCAGGAACCGGCCGATGTCGCCGCCTCCGCCGAAAGACTGCGCCATGCCTGGGGCGTCCACGCCGTGCACGTCACGCCGGTCAAACCGGGCGTGGTGGAACTGCGCCTGGTCGGCTACGACGTACTGGCCCAGGTCCGGATGCCCAAGCCGACCGCGCCCGACCCCCTGCGCGTGCCGGTCGCGCTCCGCGAAGACGCGCTCCCCTTCGTCCGCGACTACCTGACGATCCCGCACCAACTCACCCTCGGCGCAACCCTGTCCGGCAAGTCCATGTACCTGCGCAACCTCATAACCGGCCTTGCCCCGCAGCCGGTCGCGCTGGCCGGGATCGACTGCAAGCGCGGCGTCGAACTCGCCCCCTTCGCACCACGGCTGTCCGCCCTGGCCACCGACCCCGACGAGGCAGCCGAGCTGCTGCCCGTGCTCGTCACCGAGATGGAGAACCGCTACGACCTGATCAAGCAGCGGCAGGGCATCGCGCCCAGCACCCCGGACGAAGACATCACCTCCGACATATGGGGGCTCCCGGAGAGCCAACGCCCGGTGCCGATTGTGCTGTTCGTCGACGAGGTGGCGGAACTGTTCCTCACCGTCACCAGGAAGGACGAGGAACGACGGGACGAGATGGTCACCCAACTGATCCGCCTCGCCCAGCTCGGCCGGGCCGCCGGCATCTACCTGGAAGTCTGCGGCCAGCGCTTCGGCGCGGAACTCGGCAAAGGAGCCACCATGCTGCGCGCCCAGCTCTCCGGCCGGGTCTGCCACCGGGTGAACGACGAAGCCTCGGCCAAGATGGCGCTCGGCGACATCGCGCCGGAAGCCGTCGACGCTGCCTGCTCCATCGCCCCCCGAGCGCCCCGGCCTCGCCGTCGCCGGTGACACCTCCGGCGGCTGGACCCGCATCCGCACCCCGTACCTCTCCCTCGCTGACGCCGCCGTCGTCCGCCAGGACACCGCCGACCTGGTGCCCCACGTCCCCGCGCTGGCCCCCTTCCGGCCCGACGTACCCGCGCACCCGGCCCGACCGGCCGTGCCCTTGACCAAGCCGCGCCCCGTCACCGGCTGACCCGCATCCCCAGCAGTCCCGGCGCCACGCGCCAAGTCCCTACCCCCGCCATGCCACAAACCGAAAGGAGGTCCCGCGATGCGCCGCCACCTCGCCCGGATCGACGCCGTGCTGATCCAAGCGGTGATCGCCGGTGCCCTGTCCTTCGCCCACCTGCACGACCTGGCCGAAGCCGCCGGACAACACGGCTGGAAAGCCTGGGCCTACCCCGTCTCCGTTGACCTGCTGCTCGTCGCTGCCTGGCGCCGCCTGCGCTCCGGTCACGCCACCGCCTCGGGCTGGTGCTGGTTCCTCACCGCACTGATCGCCTCGCTCGGCGCCAACATCGCCACCGCCGGACTGCTCGACCTCGACGACGTACCCGCCTGGCTCCGCATCCTCGTCGCCGGCTGGCCCGCCATCGCCTTCCTCGGCGGAACCCTGCTCGCCCACACCCCGCCCCCAGACGAGACACCGG
>NZ_WMLF01000540.1 GCF_014156695.1 Streptomyces durbertensis
CCCCCACCGAGCCGACCGCCCCCACCGAGCCGACCGCCGCACCGAGAGCCGAGTCACTGCCCGGGTCGGTGGTGAACGAGCCGGGAGAGTCGCGCCGAACCACACGGGACTGGCTCGCCGAGCGGGTCGGCAGAGCGATCGGCGTGCCCGCCGCGATGATCGCCGAGGACCGGTTGCTGTCGGAGTACGGAGTGGACTCCATCGCCGTCATGCGCCTCAACCGGATACTGGAGGAGGACCTCGGCCGGGTGCGGCTGGGGGTGCTCCTGGACAGCGCCACGCTCGGCGAGCTGACCGACCGGCTGCTCGACGAGTGCGGGGAAAGGCTCATCGCCACGGCCACGGACGGTCGGGCTCCGGCCACCGGCGAACCCGACCCGGCACGGCAGGCCGTCGCGCCGAGGCCGGTGGGCGGCACCGGGGCCGAGGAACAGCGGCACCTGCCGCTCCCGGACCGCCTGGTCGGCATGTGGACCGCAGACCAGTCTGCGGCCCCCTCCGCGCCCTACAACATCTCCATGTCCTGGCGCCTCGCCGCTGATGTCGACCGATCGGCGCTCCGCGTGGCGGTGGCGGAACTGGTACGGCGGCACCCCGTGTTGACCTGCCGGGTGCGGCCCCACCGTGGCGAACCGTGCTTTGTGCCGGCCGACACCGCGCCCGGACTGGTCGAGCGGCCCGTGCCGGCCGGACGGAAACTCGGCACCGCCCTCCAGGAGGAGGCCGACCGGCGTTTCGCGCTCGCCACCGAGCCGCTGCTGCGAGCCGTCCTGTGGACCGGCTCCGGCGATCCGGTCCTCCAGGTGACCACGCACCACCTGGCGGTCGACGGGCGCTCCGCCGAACTGATCGAGCGTGAACTGGCCGTCCTCTACGACGCCCACGTCGGTCGGGGGCCGGCGCCCGAACCGGCGGCAACCCTCGGCGAGGCGCTTCGCCGGGAGCGGGCGGACTCGGCCCGCAACCGGCCGGCCGACGAGTTGTTCTGGGCCGCTCGACTGCGCGACCTCACCGTCGAGCCGTTGTTCGGCGGCGGCCGCGCGGGCAGTGCCTCCGCGCACCGGGAGTACCGACTGCCGACCGAACTCTCCCGGTCGCTGGCCGAGACGGCCAGGGCCGGAGGGGTCACCCCGTTCACCGTGCAACTCGCCGCCTTCGCACTGGCGCTCGGTCGTACCTCCGGACGCCGTTCCTTCCTGATCGCGGTCCCCACCTACGGCCGCGCGTCCGGCGCGGAGGACAACACCGTCGGCTGCTTCGTGAACTCCGTACCGCTGCGGATCGTTCTGGACCCGACGCAGCCGGTGGGGGAGTGGCTGCGCACGCTGCACGACGAGGTACGTGGGGCGCTCGCCCACGCCACGATGCCCTATCCGCACGTCGCCGAACTGTGCCGTGCGTCCGGGGGCGAGGCCGCCATACCGACCGTGACGTTCGCGTACCAGAACTGGACGCGTGAGGACACGCCGGCAACCGCTCCGGGGGACCGGGTCCATCGCCGCGGCCAACGCGGTCACTTCGACCTCGGACTTGAGGTGACGGACGGGCCCGACGGCATCGAGGTGCTCGTCAACCACCGGACCGAGGCGTTGGACGGTGCCGCCGTCGACACGCTGCTGGACGACCTCCGGCGTTCCGCCGTGGAACTGGTCCGAGGGCTCGGCGACGCCACGCTCGGACAGTTGCTGGACCTCGGCGCGGGCACCCTGGTCAGCAGGTTCGAGGACACCGTGCGCCGGGCAGGCGAACGCCCGGCGGTGACGGATGCCCGGGAGAGCCTCAGCTACCGGCAACTGGACGCGCTCTCCTCCTCGGTCGCCCGGCACGTCGCGCGGCTCACCGAGCCCGGCGAGCCGGTCGCGGTACTGATGAACCGTTCGGCGCGGCTCCCCGCGGTGCTGCTCGGTGTGCTCCGGAGCGGGCGCCCCTACGTGCCGCTGGACGACTCCTACCCGGCCGAGCGGCTCCGCATGGTGGTGGAGGGCGCGGGCTGTCGGCTCGCGGTGGCCGACGAGGACCTCGACCAGCTCCTTCCCCCGGGCATAAGGGTGTTGTCCCCGACCGAGGCCCTTCGCGGTCCGGGCCCGGACGCCCGGCCGGCCCGGCCGGTACCGGGCGACCTCGCCTATCTGATGTTCACCTCGGGAAGCACCGGGCGTCCGAAGGGCGTCGGCGTGACACACGGCAACGTGGTCCACACGCTGGAGGCCATCGCCTCGACCATCGGTTGCGCGGAGCGCACCAGGCTGCTCGCCGTCACCACCGTGTGTTTCGACATCTCCGTCCTGGAACTGTTCCTGCCGCTGCTCGTGGGCGGCACGGTGGTGGTGGCCGAACGCGCCGACGTGCTCGACGCACGCCGCCTCGCCCGGCTGATCGAGGAGCGGGCGGTCACCACCCTCCAGGCAACACCCGCCGGTTGGCAGCTGCTGTTGGACGGCGGTTGGCGGGGCGCCCCCGAACTGACCGCCCTCTGCGGCGGCGAGGCACTTCCCAGGAACCTCGCAAGGGAGCTGGGCTCGCGCACCGCTGCGCTGTGGAACGTCTACGGGCCGACGGAGGCGACCATCTGGTCGACGATCGCCCACGTGGCGGGAGACGACGTCCACCTCGGCGGTCCGATCGGCGCGACCGACCTGGTGGTCACCGAGGTCGACGGTGCCGGCGCCCCGGCACCGGGAGAGCCGGGAGAGCTGTGGATCGGCGGGCCCGGGGTGGCCCAGGGCTACTGGAAGCAACCGGGGTTGACGGCGGAGCGCTTCACCGGGCATCCCTCGCGGCCAGAGGGCGGCGGGCGGTACTTCCGCACCGGTGACCTCGTGCGACGTGACGAGCGAGGCCGTCTGGTCTTCCTCGGACGGGCCGACAGCCAGGTCAAGGTCCGCGGCCATCGCATGGAGCTCGGCGAGATCGAGGCCGTGCTCGGTGGTCACCCGGGGCTGTCCCAGGTGGTGGTGACGGTGCGCGGCACGGGCGCCGCCGCCAGGCTGGTGGCGGTCGCGGTGCCGGCGAGCGGCATGCCTCTCGCGCCCGAACTGGCCGAGCTCCGGGAGTTCGCGGCGCGGACGCTGCCTTCCTGGATGCTGCCGGACCGGCTGGTCACCGCCGACGAACTGGCGCTGACACCCAACGGCAAGGTGGACCGCAAGGCCGCCGCGGAACTGGCGGACGGAGCGGGGCCGGCCCCTGCGGAGCCCTCGGCCCGGCCCGGCCTCCCGGCCGCCCCCGCCCAGCCGGAACCCGCAACC
>NZ_WMLF01000541.1 GCF_014156695.1 Streptomyces durbertensis
AGGTCGCGCCCGCGGGTGCAGGTGCCGCTCGGCCAGCCGCGCTATCGGCCACGCGGACAGCGGCAGGACCAGGGGGAGGAAGACGAAGACGCCCACGCGTCAGCCTTCGGGCTCGTCGAGGTCGCGGAGCCGTTCGAGGTCGGCGGGGTCGGCGTCGCCTCGGGCGTGGATCCACACGTGGGCGCCGTTGGTCTGGGCGAACACCCGCTGCCAGGGGTTGGCGGCGTAGCCGAAGAGCGCGCTGGCGAGCAGGAGGGCGGTGATGACTCCGGTGGTGGCGAGGACGAGGAACAGCGCCTCGCCGCGGTGGGTCCGCAGGTCGGCGTGTGCCCAGCGCAGTGTCGCCCGCACGGTTCAGTCCCCCAGGTCGACGAGGCCGCCGACACCGCCGGGTCTGCCGGGTCGGCCGGGACCGGGGGTCGCGCCGAGTTCGGCGTCGTCGGCGACGCGGCCGTCGAAGAAGCTGACGACGCGGTCGGCGACGCTGGCGAGGCGGGCGTCGTGGGTGACGAGGACGATGGTCTGGCCGCGTTGGTGGAAGCGCTGCAGCAGGCGCATCACCTCGCGGGTGCCCTTGCTGTCGAGGCTGCCGGCGGGTTCGTCGGCGAGCAGCAGGTCGGGGTGGTTGACGAGGGCGCGGGCGAGGGCGACGCGCTGCTGTTCGCCGCCGGACAGTTCGGCGGGCATGCTGCGCTCGCGGCCTTCGAGGCCGAGTTCGGCGAGCAGGGAGGCGCGTTCGGCGCGGGCCTGGCGGGGGGTGGCACCGGCGAGCAGGGCGGGCAGTTCGACGTTGTCGGCGACGGTGAGGTTGGAGACGAGGTTGAAGAACTGGAAGACGATGCCGACGCGGCGGCGGCGCAGTACCGCCCAGCGGGCTTCGCTGTAGCCGTCGACGCGGGCGCCGTCGAGCCACAGGGCGCCCTCGTCGGGGCGCTGGAGGCCGCCGAGGAGGTGCAGCAGGGTGGACTTGCCGGCGCCGGAGGGGCCGGTGACGGCGACGAACTCGCCGGCGCGCACGGTGAGGTCCACGCCGCGCACGGCGCGTGCGGGGGCGCCCTCGCCGTGGTGGGTCTTGACCAGGCCCTCGGCGCGGAGCAGCGGCTCGGCGGCGGGCCGGGCGCCGTCGGCCGGGACCGCCGCCTCGGGGTCTTCGGGCGGGGTGGTGGGGCCGGTGTCGCTCATTCCAGCTCCTCCTGACAGCGTTCCAGCCAGTCGAGGTCGGCCTGTAGGTGCAGCATCGCACCTTCGATGAGCAGCTGGGGGATCCGGTTGTCCCGGTCCTCGCTCGCGCTGAGCCGGGACAGCTCGCGCATGCTGTTCAGGTACTGGCGGCGCTGCCTGTTGATGAGGGTGAGGTGGTCGGCGAGGCCGGAGCTGGCGGCCAGGGCGAGTTTCATGAAGAACTCGTCGCGCACCCGGGGCTCGTCGGAGGTCTCCTCGAACCAGGCGTCGACGGCCTCCCGGCCGGCGTCGGTGAGCCGGTAGGTCTTCTTGTTGGGCCGGCTGGACTGGGTGATCTCCTCGCCCTCGATGAGGCCGGCCTTCTCCAGCCGTCCGAGGGTGACGTAGATCTGGCCGACGTTCGGCTGCGGGTAGGCGACGCCGAGCAGTTTCTCCAGTTCCAGCTTCAGCTCGTACCCGTGGGCGGGGCCCCTGGCCAGCAGGGCGAGGAGAGCGAGTCGCACACGCCTCTCCTTTCCCGTCCGGGCTCGTCGTCGCTGTTCGGCTCCGCGGTACCGGGGGCCTTCGGGGCGCGAGCCCTAGTATCCCTCATACCTAACAGGTATATATGGGTGAGGGCGTCCTGCAAAGGCGAGGGGCGCCGAGGTTCCAGGAGGCACGATGCGCTGGCTGATCGCCGGACGGGTTCTCCTCGTCTGCGCGATCCTGCTCGCCGCGTACGCCGCCGCCGGGCCGCAGCGTCCGGAGCCGGCGGGGCGCGGCCCGTTGACGCTGGCCACGGCCGGTGACCTCACGGACTATCTCGGCCGGGTGCTGGAGGACTGGAACCGGGAGCGGCCGGGTGAGCGGGTGACGCTGGTCGAGCTGCCGGAGTCGGCGGACGAGACGCGGGCCCAGATGATCACCGAGCTGCGGTCCGGCAGCAGCCGCTTCGACGTGCTGAACATCGACGTCGCCTGGACGTCGGAGTTCGCCGCGGCCGGCTGGATCCGGCCGATCGACCGGCAGCGCTTCCCGCTGGCCGAGATGCTGCCGCCGGTGGTCGACACGGCGACGTTCGGCGGCCGGCTGTACGCGGTGCCGTACGTGACCAACGCCGGCCTGCTCTACTACCGCACGGACGTGCTGGAGGAGGAGGGCGAGAGCCCGCCGAAGACGTGGGACGAGCTGGCCCGGCAGGCGGCCGAGATCGCTCCCCGGCACGGCCTGGAGGGGTACGCGGGTCAGTTCTTCCCGTACGAGGGTCTGACGGTGAACGCGACGGAGACGGTGCTGTCCGCCGACGGTTCGATCCTGGTGGACGACGGGGCGCGGGTGACGGTGGACTCGGAGGCGGCCCGCGAGGGGCTGGACTTCCTGGTCGACGGGCTGCGGGAGGGCTGGATCCCGAAGCGTTCGCTGGACTTCAAGGAGGAGGAGTCCCGGCAGGCGTTCCAGGACGGCGAGCTGCTGTTCCTGCGGAACTGGCCGTACGTGTACGCGGGCGCCTCGGCGGAGGGCTCGGCGGTCGCGGGCCGCTTCGACACCGTGCCGCTGCCGGGGCCGGACGGCCCGGGGACGAGTGTGCTCGGCGGTTCGAACCTGGCGATCAGCACCCAGTCGCGGCACCCGGACTCGGCGGCGGACCTGATCGCCTATCTGACGAGTGAGCCGGTGCAGCGACGGGTGCTGACCGAGGGCGCGCTGCCGCCGGTGCGGGCCGCGCTGTACGACGATCCGGCGCTGGTGGAGCGCTTCCCGTACCTGCCCACGCTGCGGGAGAGCGTGCTGGCGGCCGAGCCTCGGGCGAAGAGCCCGCGTTACGACCAGGTGAGCCTGGCGGTGCAGGCGGTGGTGGGTGACGCGCTGGCCCGGCGGCAGTCGACGGACGCGGCGGTGACCAGGCTGGCCAGGGAGCTGGAACGGATCGCCCGCCGGGACTGAGACCACCCCGCGTCTACCGCACCTCAGAGGATCGATACCTAACACGTAGGTATCGATCCTCTCTCGTTTTCCCACCCTCCTCACCGGTAACCCCCGAAACCCCCATGATCCTCGGGGTCTTTACCGAGCGATCCATTGAC
>NZ_WMLF01000542.1 GCF_014156695.1 Streptomyces durbertensis
GGTGTGTGTGGAGCGTTCGTTGGAGACGGTGGTGGCGACGCTTGGGGTGTTGCTTGCGGGGGGTGTGTATGTGCCGTTGGACACCGGTTTCCCGGTGGAGCGTATGCGGTTCATGTTGGAGGACGTGGAGGCTGGTCTTGTTCTCACACATGGTGCGGCGGGGGCGTTGGTGCCGGACGGCCCGTGGGAGGTCGTCGACCTTGGTGAAGCGGAAGGTCTGCAGACGGGTGACCTGACGCTGGAGCGGGTGGCGCGTGAGGTTCCGAGGGTGAGTGCGGAGCACGCGTGCTATGTGATCTTCACGTCAGGCTCCACCGGTCGCCCCAAGGGCACCACGGTGACGCACGGCAACGTCACCCGGCTGTTCGAGGCGGTGCGCGCGCGGCTTCCGTTCGGCCGGGGTGACGTCTGGTCCCTGTTCCACAGCTTCGCCTTCGACGTGTCCGTCATGGAGATGTGGGGCGCGCTGACCAGCGGCGGACGCCTTGTGGTGGTCCCCTACATGACCAGTCGCGACGCCGACGCGTTCTACGCACTCGTGCGCGACGAGCGGGTGACCATGCTCAGCCAGACGCCGTCCGCCTTCCGCCAGTTCGAACGGGCCGACGCGACGGCGGCCGGCGAACTCAACCTGCGTGCAGTGCTGTTCGCCGGTGAGGCGTTGGATCGTGCGTCGGTGCGGCGGTGGGGTGAGCGGCACGGGTATCGCGAGCCGTTGCTGGTCAACATGTACGGCATCACCGAGACGACCGTGCACGTCACCTACGCCGAGGTCACCGAGGACCAACTGGACGGGGCCTTCACGCAGATCGGCTCCGCTCTGCCGGACCTGCGCATACATGTGCTGGACCCGTTCGGTGACCCGGTGCCGGTCGGGGTGGTCGGTGAGCTGTATGTCGGCGGTCCTGGTGTGACGCGTGGCTATGTCGGGCGTCCGGAGCTGACCGCCGAACGCTTTGTCCCCGACCACTTGGGCGGGGAGCCCGGTGCGCGGCTCTACCGCAGCGGGGACCTGGCGCGGTGGAGAGCCGACGGCAGGCTGGAGTATCTGGGTCGGGGTGATGGTCAGGTCAAGGTGCGTGGGTTCCGGATCGAGCTGGGGGAGATCGAGGCGGCCCTGAGCCGCCGGGGCGGCATCCGGCAGGCGGTGGTCATCGTCCGCAACGACCTGGGGAACGACCAGGCCGACCTGGTCGCCTACCTCGTCCCCGAGGAGGGCACGGGCACCCCTTCCACCAGCGAGCTGCGTGAGGCTCTTGCCGAGGATCTGCCCGGCTACATGATCCCGCGCAACTTCGTCTTCCTCGACGAGCTGCCGCTGACCTCGCAGGGCAAGCTCGACCACCGGGCCCTGCCGGCACCGGGCGGTGAACGCCCGGACATGGCAGTGGAGTTCGAGCCTGCTCTGCCGGGCGTGGAGGAGCAGTTGGCCGGGATCTGGAGTGAGGTTCTGGGGGTGGACCGGGTCGGTCGGCACGACAACTTCTTCGACCTCGGCGGCGACTCCATCCGGAGCATCCAGGTCCTCGGTCAGGCCCGGGCTCAGGGAGTGGCCTTCGAACTCCAGGACCTCTTCCGTACGCCCACGCTGGCAGGTCTCGCCGAGGTCGCCGAGGCCAGCGGCGATTCCGCCGTGCCGGGTCGCCTGCGCGAGCCCTTCTCCATGGTGTCGGACGAGGACCGCGCACGCCTGCCCGAGGGTCTGGAGGACGCCTATCCCATGGCGGAACTCCAGGTCGGCATGATCTACGAGATGGAGCTCGACCGCGACCGCAAGCCGTACCACAACGTGGACAGCATGCGGGTCAGCGGCCGGTTCGACGAGACCGCCTTCAAGCGGGCGCTCGCGATCGTGGTGGGGCGTCACCCCATCCTGCGGACCGCACTGGAACTCAGCGCCTACAGCGTGCCCCTCCAACTGGTGCACGGCGAAGCCGTGATGCCCTGCTTCGTCTCCGACGTGCGCCACCTGGAGGAGGCGGCGCAGGAATCCGCGATAGCCGAGTACGTCCTCGCCCAGCGTCAGCAGACCTTCGACCACGCGCGTCCGCCGCTGCTGCGGATGGGCGTCCACCACCTCACCGACGACACCTTCCAGTGGACGGTGACCGAGCACCACGCCATCTTCGACGGCTGGAGTCTGCACTCCACCCTCGCCGAGATCTCGGGCCTGTACCAGCGGATGCTGGCGGGCGAATCCGTTGAAGCGGAGCCGTCGCCCGCGTCCGCCTACCGTGACTTCATCGCGGCCGAACAGGCGGTGCTGCACTCGGCGGAGAGCGAGAGGTTCTGGCTGGACCGCGTCCAGGACCGGCCGGAGGGAAGGCTCCCGCGCTGGCCCGCCGAGTACGACGACCGGCTGACTCCCGCAGTGGGCGAGAACGAGTGGCGCGTGTCCAACGAGGCCGAGAAGCACGGCTCGATCGAGACCCTGCTCCCGTCCGAACTGTGCGACGACCTGCTGGCGTTTGCCAAGAAGGCCGGTGTCCCGCTCAAGTCGGTGCTTCTGGCAGCGCACCTGAGAGTGATGAGCCTGCTCACCGGCAGCACGGACGTCCTGGTCGGGGTTTCTTCCAACGGTCGCCTGGAGGAGGTCGGCAGCATCGAGGTTCGGGGCTTGTTCCTGAACACCCTGCCGTTCCGCTTCCAACTCGCCGAGGGCAGCTGGTCGGAGCTGGTGCGGGCGGTGTTCCAGACCGAGCAGGAGATCCTTCCTCACCGGCGCTACCCCCTCGGCGTGCTCCAGCGCAAGCTCGGCGTCGGCTCCTTCCTGGAGACCCAGTTCGTCTACAACCACTTCCACGTCCTGACCGACGAGTTCGGCAAGGGACGGCTGGAGATCACGGACGGCAAGATCGACAGCTTCAGCACGATGCGGTCCGAGCCCACCAACTTCCCGCTCAGCGTCGGTGTCATCCGCAACCCGTACTCCGTACGTCTCCTGCTCTGCCTCGACTACCACCTCGGTGAACTCGTCGAGGGCCAGGTGGCGTTGGTGCGTGACTACTACGTGCGGGTGCTGGAGATGATGGTCTCCGATCCGGACGCGTCGTTCGGTCACGCGCGGGTGCTGGGTGGCGCCGAGTTGTCCCTGTTGGACGAGTGGGCGGGGGGAGGTGCCCGGTTCCCGGTGTCCTCCATCCATGAGGCGGTGGTGCGTCGTGCGGTGGAGGTTCCGGGTGAGGTGGCGGTGGTGTGTGGTGGGGAGTCTTTGTCGTATGGGGAGT
>NZ_WMLF01000543.1 GCF_014156695.1 Streptomyces durbertensis
CCCAGGATCATCCCGCCCTGGTTCCCCCGCCGCACCGGGCGCACGCTCGGCACATGAGCGCACCCACCCTTACCCGATACACCGGCAAGACCGCCCTCATCACCGGCGGCACCAGCGGCATGGGACTCGCCACCGCACAACGCCTGCGCGACGAGGGCGCACGTGTGGTCATCACCGGCCGGGACCAGAGCCGGCTCGACGCGGCGGTCAGCCGGCTGGGCAATGACTCCGTCCTCGGCGTCGTCGCCGACACGTCCGACCTCGCCGCGCTGGACGGCCTGATGGACGACGTCCGAGAACGGTTCGGCCGCGTGGAACTCGTCTTCGCCAACGCCGGCGTCGGCGTCTTCAAACCGAGCGACGAAGTCACCGAGGCCGACTTCGACCTCTCCGTGGGCGTCAACTTCAAGGGCGTCTACTTCACGGTCCAGAAGGCCGTGCCGCTGATGCCGGAGGGCGGCAGTGTTGTCGTCAACGCCTCGTGGACCCTCCACCGGGGCGTCGGCGGCCTCAGCCTCTACTCCGCCACCAAGGCCGCCGCGCACAACCTGGCCCGGACCCTCGCCGCCGAGCTCGCGCCGCGCGGCATCCGGGTCAACTCCATCAGCCCGGGGTACATCGACACCCCGATGTACCCGGAAGCCGAACTCCCCGAGGACATCGCCACGGCCAGCCGCAACCGGGTCGCGGCCGGCCGCTTCGGACGCCCCGAGGAGATCGCCGGCGCCGTGGCGTTCCTGGGGTCCGCCGACGCCGCCTACGTCAACGGCCAGGACCTGGTCATCGACGGCGGCCTGGTCGGAGCCCTCGTCTCCTGAACCTCACGCACGCCCTGCGCGCCCCGGCGGCGCCTACCGCCCGGCGGCGCCTACCGGCGCTGTCGGGCCGCCGCGGCGCGCGGGGCCACGCCGTGCCGGATGGCATGACCGGTGTCGACGGCAACCGCCACCGTCCGGGCCACGCGGAACACACCTCGAAGGAACTCACGCATCGCGATCCCCTCCAGAACACCGAAGACCGACTGAAAGGCCGTGCTGGCAGCGGAAATGCTACCGATCCCGGCCGCCTTGCGGCAGGGCCCGTTCCGCTTCGGCGGCGGCGGCGCCGCGGGGAACGTCCGACGATGTCGTGGGCGGCTGCGTCCACAACAGCCGGTTCCGCGGAAGAAGGAGGTGTACGGGCTACGGGCCGAGGCGAGGAGGTGCCCATGTTGCTGGACGGTTCGCGGGTACTGGTGGCCGGTGCCACCGGGGTGATCGGCGCGGCGGTGGCGTCCGGGCTGGTCGAGCGGGGCGCCCGGGTGGCGGTCGCCGGCCGAAACCCGACCCGCCTCGCCCAGCACGCCGCCGACCTGGGAGGCGTCCCCGCCTCCCGTATCGACGCCTACGACCTCGACGGCTGCGCCGACCTCGCCCACTGGGCGGCGGACCGGCTCGGCGGCCTCGACGCCGTTGTGGTGACCATCGGCGTCGCGGCCTTCGGCCCCGCCGACACCCAGCCGGAACCCGTCACCGAGCACGTCTTCACCGTCAACGCGCTGGCGCCCATCGCCGTGCTGCGCGGCGCGCTCGCCGTGCGGCCGACACCGGGCACGCTGGCGGCCGTGACCGGCGTGGTGGCCGAACGCCCGCAACGCCAGATGGCGGCGTACAGCTCGGCGAAGGCCGCGCTCAGCGGCTGGCTCACCGCCGTCCGGGCCGAGCGGCGCAGCCAGGGCACCGTCGTCCTGGACGCCCGCCTGCCGCACCTGGACACCGGCTTCGCCGACCGGGCCGTGGCCGGCACGCCACCGCCACTGCCCCGGCCCGTCCCCCTGGACGAGACCGTCGACGCGCTGCTCGAAGCCCTGGAGTCCGACGCCGTACTGCTCGCACCCAACGGCACGGGCGGCGTCACCGCCGACCACCGCCTGCCCCAGCCCCACTGACCTCCGGCCCTTCCCCCGCCACGCCTGCCGCGCGCCGCGGTCAGCCTCCGCCGTCGGCTGTGCTGGCTGTGCCGGGTGGCTCGGTCGTCCGGCGGCGGCAGTCGCCGCACCGGCCGCCGGGGCGAGTCGCCCGGTAGGCCCGGTCGCACCCGTCGCAGTTCTGCAGCGGCACCGGGCGTGACGCGGAGGGCCGGGGCGGGGCCGCCGTCGCGGCCGGCAGCAGAGCGGCCAACCGGTGCGCCACCAGCGCCGCCGGCCGACGCAGCGGCTGCGGCAGGTCCGTCGTCAGGGCGTGGCGCAGCACCTCCGGCGGGGTGCCGCGTTCCAGCCACGCCGCCGCGGCCGGCGCGAGCCGCCGCACGTCCGCCTCGGTCAGCAGCAACGCGGGCGCGTCGCCCCGCAGCCCACGTAACGCGGACGCGGCGAGACGCAGCCGCCCGTCATCGGCTTCCCGTGGCTTTGGCTGCGGCAGCGGCTGTGGCCGCACCGGCTGCGCGGCGCCGACGGGCTCCACGCCCCGCACGGGCGGCGGCTCGACCGCCCCCGCTGTCGGCCCTGCTTCCGCTGCTGCCGCCGGTGCGGCGGCCGCGGCACCATGCCCCTCCCGACCGACCTCATCACCTCCGCCCCGCCGAGGAACCGGCTCCTGCTCCTCACCTCCCGGCCGTCCCTGCGTACCCGGCCGGTGGTGGTAGACGGTCCGCGTGACGATCCGACCCGATGGCGCCCGGTGCCGCGTACGTGTCAGATAGCCGTGCGCCTCCAACTCCCGCAGCGCGGAGGCGATGCGGATCTCACCCTCCGGGAAGCGCGCGGCGAGCGACCGGATGTCCACCCGGGCACCGTCCGGCAACGACTGGATGTGCACCGCGACACCGATCGCCGTGAGGCTCAACTTCCGGTGCTGCGCGAGGTGGTTGCCGACAACCGTGAACCGCTCCCGGTGCCGGTGACGAACGTGCGTGACCCCGCCTCCGAAGCCGCCGGTGCGGCCTCCTCGAACGACGGACGAAGCGCGCGCACGCGCGCTAAGCTGCTGCTCACCCATCGGGAAGTCCTAATCTTCCTCGGTGGTCAGGCCCTCGATCGGGATGCCCGTCCCGGCCGGGGGCCGTCGCATGTGTGGTTGTGGTGGTTCCTGCTCCAACCCCGAGGCTAGGACGACCAACCGGACGCCTGTCCAGCGATTCGCCCCTTTGTCACCCTTCCGGGTGAGCGTTCTTGGTGGGTGGGTGGGGAGGATTCTTCGAGGAACTCCTTTCCTTACTGACCCCGCCGCCCACCACCCCAC
>NZ_WMLF01000544.1 GCF_014156695.1 Streptomyces durbertensis
GCGGTGAAGTGCGGGCCGGGCGCGGGCCGCGGGTAGCCGTAGCCGCCGGGGCCCGGCACGGCCTGCGGCGGCATGGCACCGGCCCGGCCGCCCGCCGGCGCCGGCTCGCCGAGCAGGCCGTGCACCAGCGAGCCGCCCATGAAGAGGATGGCGTAGGCGCCCGCCAGCAGCGACGCGGGGTCGTCCCCCTCCGGGTCGCTCGGCACGGACACCAGCAGCACCAGGTAGACCACGGTCAGCGTGGCGAACAGCCCGAACACCAGCCAGTCGAGCCGTCGTCGGCCGAGCAGCGCGAAGCGCAGGGAGGGCACCCAGGCGAGCAGGCCGAGGGACCACACCGGGAAGGTGGCGAAGAGCACGCGTAGAGCCACGCGGGTACCGGCGCCGGACGCTCGGGGGCCTCCCGGGTTCGGTACCGGAGGCGGTGTGCCGGCCGGGCCGTACATCTGCGCTCCCAGACATCGGCGGACTGTCGCTCTGCGCCGCCCGCTGCGGACTTCTGCTGGCGGCAGCGTATACAGCGAAGTCCCCGACGCGCGCGTCAGTCCGGGGTCACGGTTCCCTCGGCGAGACCGTCGTGGAGGCCCTGCACGAGCAGGCGGCCCAGTTCCGCCGCCCGCGCCAGCGAGTCCTCGAACTCGGCGAGCGCCCGGAAGCGTTCGGCGTGCGGACGCTGGTCGGCGAGGGCGAGCCGCGGAAGCCGCAGCCGGCGCACGTCGAGCCGGGCGGCGCTGGAGGTGTAGCTGCTGGCCTGGCGGGCGTTGCCGGTGGCGCGGAGGAACCCGGCCACGAACCAGGGGTCGAGGTGGTCGGGGTCGACGCGCAGGAGGCAGTGCGGGCGGGCGAGTTCGGTGCCCGCGTCGGCGGCGGTCAGCACGCGCGGCACGCCCGGACCGAGCACCGGTACCAGCACGTCGCCCTCGCACACGGCGACCGGTGTGCTCTCGCCTCCGGACGTGAGGACACGCAGCGCCCCCGACCTGGCCAGTTCACCGACGGTGACGTCGGGGCCCGGCGGGCGGGGCCTCGCGCTGCGCGCCGCGTGCGGAACGGACTCGGTCAACAGCCTCAGCCGGTCGAGCAGTTCACGGTGGGTGTCGGCGAGGGCGGCGGCGCCCGCCCGGGTGTCGGCGGGCGGCAGGTGGCGGGCCGGGGCCAGGTCCACCTCGTCGTCGAGGAGGTCGATCACCGGGACCGCGGCGCTGACACCGGGCCGGTCGGGACCGGGGGCACCCGCCTCGCCGGGGGTGCCCGACTCCCCGGGGACGCCCGCCTGGCCGGGGGCGTCGAAGGCGTGCCAGGTCTGAAGGACGGTCGCACGCAGCGCGGGCCAGTCCAGGCCGTCCCGGCCGGCGGGGCGGTGCGGGGCGGCGCAGTCCATGACCAGCAGCCGCGGCTCGGGCGCCTCGGCGGGGCCACCGGGCCGACGCAGCACCCACAGGTGCAGGGCGAGGCTGTGCGGCGGCGCGGCTCCGGCCGGCAGCGCGATCACCGCGCGCAGCGCGCCCCGGCGCAGCAGCGCGGCCCGCACCCGGCGTCCGGTGCGCCGGGAGGCGGCGGCCGGCGGCATCAGCAGCACGGCCGTGCCGCCGGGCCGCAGCGCCGCCAACGCGTGCTGCACCCAGGCGAGTTCGGATTCGGTGCGGGCGGGCAGGCCGTATTCCCAGCGGGGGTCGTACGCCAGCTCCTCGTGCCCCCAGTTGCGCTCGTTGAACGGCGGGTGGCACAGGACGACGTCGGCCTCGTCCTCGGGCGGTCCGGCGCGCAGCGCGTCGCCCGCCCGGACGGTGACGACCGGAGGCCGCCCCCCGGGCGCTCCCGCCGCACCGGAGGCGCCGGCGGCGAGGCGGAGCGCGGCGAGGCGGGCGAGCACGGGGTCGAGTTCCACGCCGGTCAGGGTGCGCGGGGCGGAGTGGTGGGCGGCCGCGGCGAGCAGTGCGCCGGTGCCGCACGCGGGGTCGACCACGGCCTCGCCCGGTCCGGCGAGCGCGGCCATCAGCGCGGCGGCGTCCGGCGGGGTGGGGGTGTACTGGCGGGTGTTGGTCTCGAAGTAGCGGTCGAGGAGGAAGTCGAGCGCCTCGCCGGTGCCGATCTCGTCGGCGAGTTCGGCGAGCGGGCCGCGTTCGGCGGGCTTCCGGGCGCGCAGCAGCCGCTCACCGGCGTCCGCCAGCGCCTCGCCCGCGCCTCTCGGGTCGGCTTCCAGTCGCTGCCACAGGCGTTCGCGCGGCGGTACCTCGGCGAGCTTGCCGTGGGCGCGCAGCCAGTCCTCGACCTCGGCGAGGTCGAAGGCCGGGCTGGTCTCGGTGCCGCCGACGGGCTGCGGGAAGTCCGGGTGGCGGCGTCGCCAGTTGCTGACGGCGGCCCGACCGACGCCGGCGAGCCGCGCGATTCCGGCGGCGGTCACCTCTGGCGCGCTGTCTGTCATCGCCCAGGCTCCTTCCTCGCCCGCGCGGCGGGCGCGGGACACCCAGAGCATACCCACGCCTCGATTCACTCCGTGAACTCTTTGAAACGACAGATGCGTGTTGACTCGATTCACAAGCCATGCTGTTATTGACGCATCGGTTCACCAGGGGGGTCGAACCGAGCCACGAAGGGATCAGCCATGTCCGCGAAGTCCGCTCTGCCGCGCACCCGTTCGCTGCTCGCCGCCGGCGCCGCCGCGCTCATCGCCGTCGGCGGCCTCACCGCCTGCGGCGAGGAGGAGCCCACCAGGGAGAAGAGCAGCTCCTCCCAGCAGGACGGCGCCAAGAAGGACGCGCCGAAGGAGGACGACAACAGGCAGATGGCGCCGGGCGACACCGCCAGCTACAAGAACGGCCTCAAGATCACCGTGTCGAAGGCCACCGCCTACACCCCGGGCGAGTTCGCCGCCGGACACAAGAACGGCAACAAGGCCTACACCGTCACCATCAGCCTGGAGAACACCGGCGAGAAGGACATCAAGGCCGTCCTCGTCGACGTCAACGCCCGCGCCGGGGACGAGGGCAAGAAGGCCGACAAGATCTTCGACAGCGAGAACGAGGCGGAGAACACCTTCGACGGCGAGCTGCTGCCCGGCAAGAAGGCCACCGCCACCTACGCCTTCTCCACCCCGGCCGACGCGAAGCAGCTGGACGTCGAGGTCCGCTACATCGACTTCACCAGCAAGGCGGCCCACTGGAAGCTGCCGCTGTGACCAGCGA
>NZ_WMLF01000545.1 GCF_014156695.1 Streptomyces durbertensis
GGGTGGCCTGGCGCAGGGCCATCGTCTCGTCGTCGCGGGCGGGGCCGGTCGGCCCGGACGGCTCGACCGGGCCGCCGCCGTGGTGGTGGCCGTCGGAGCCGGGGTAGGCGTCGCCGGCGTACGGGTCGGAGACGGGGGCGGGCGCGTACGGGTCGGTGGTCGGCTGGGCGTACGCGGCGGGCCGGCTGTACTGCTCGTACCCGGCGTAGCCGTCGTCCGCCGGCGCGGTGCCGGCCGGTGGCTCCGGTTCGACGTGGGGGCGGAACCAGGGGGAGCCGCTCCCGCCGCTGTCGCCTGCCGCCGGCCGGCCGGGACCGGGCGGGCGGCCGGGGCCGGGCGGGCGGTCTGGACCCGCCGGGCGGTCGGGGCTCGATGCGCCGCCGGGGCTCGACGGGCGGCCCGGCAGCGGGTCGTTCAACGGGTCGGCGAGTCGACCGACCGCGTCCTCGAGTGCGTCGGGGTCGGTGTAGGGGTCGTGCGGCCGCGTCACGTACCGACCACGGGAGCGAGCCCGCGGGACCGCTCGACCGCGTCGGCGTCGCCGCATTCGGCGAGCCAGTTGGCGAGCATCAGATGCCCCCACTCCGTCAGTACCGACTCCGGGTGGAACTGCACGCCCTCCACGGGCAGTTCCCGGTGCCTCAGCCCCATGATCACGCCCGACTCGGTGCGGGCGGTGACCTCCAGCTCGTCCGGCACCGACTGGGGCGCGGCGGCCAGCGAGTGGTAGCGGGTGGCGGTGAAGGGCGAGGGGAGCCCGGCGAAGACGCCGCGGCCCTCGTGGCTCACCAGGGACGTCTTGCCGTGCAGCAGCTCGGGCGCGCGGCCGACGACGCCGCCGTAGGCGACGGCCATCGACTGCATGCCGAGGCAGACGCCGAAGACCGGCACCCCGGTGCCGGCGCAGTGCCGGACCATGTCGACGCAGACGCCCGCCTCTTCCGGTGTGCCGGGGCCGGGCGAGAGCAGCACCCCGGCGAAGCCGTCCTGGGCGTGCTCGGTGCGCACCTCGTCGTTGCGCAGCACCTCGCACTCGGCGCCGAGCTGGTAGAGGTACTGGACGAGGTTGAAGACGAAGCTGTCGTAGTTGTCGACGACAAGAATGCGTGTGCTCATCAGCTCTGGCAGCCCCTGTCTGTCCTTCTCAGCTCTCGTCGACCGTGACGTCGTTGAACGGCAGCAGCGGTTCGGCCCACGGGAAGACGTACTGGAACAGCACGTACACCGTTCCGAGGACAAGCGCGAGCGAGATCAGCGAACGCACGATCGTGTTGCCCGGCAGATGTCGCCAGATCCAGCCGTACATGCTCGGTTCGTCCGTCCTTCCCGTGCCGCGCCGGGTGCGCGCGGAGTCCAGAGTACGTCGCGGGGCCCGGGCGCGGGGACGGGTCCCGCAACCCGGGCGCAGTGCCTTTGATCACCACGTAACGGGACGCGGGGGAACGCCCGGTGGGGTCAGTCCACCGGTTCGGCGTGCTGGAGGTCGACCCCGCCGGTGTAGCCGGGCAGGGTCATATCGCGTCGCTGCTCGACCTTCCAGCCCAGCCCGTAGGCGTCCACGTACTTCTTGTACATGTCGATCGCCGGGGACGCGTCCAGGGCGCGCCGCAGCGCGTCCGGGTCGCCGACGGCGGTGACGGTGTACGGCGGGGAGTAGAGCTGCCCCTGGAGGATCAGTGTGTTGCCCACGCAGCGGACGGCGCTGGTGGAGATGAGCCGCTGGTCCATGACCTGGATGCCGGACGCGCCGCCCTGCCAGAGGGCGTTGACGACGGCCTGGAGGTCCTGCTGGTGGATGACCAGGTAGTCCGGTTCAGGCTCCGGCCAGCCGGGGATGCGGGCGGTCGCGTCGGGCGGGGCGTCGGTGAGGGTGACGGTCAGCCCGGGGCCGCTGACCGGCTGGGCGCCGGCCGCCTTCTCGACCTCCTCGAGCCGGCGGCGTTCCTCGGCGCTGCCGCCGCTGTCCCGTTTGGCGAGCCCGGCGACCTCCTCGCGCAGCTTGGCGGTGGAGGACTCCAGTCCGCGGTTCTCCCGACTACGCTGCTCGATGAGGTCGGAGAAGCGCAGCATCGACTCGTCACTGCGGATGTTGGTGCCCTGGGCGGTGTTGAAGCTGATCCAGAAGATCAGGCCGGCGAGGGCGAACACGCCGATGCTGGCGAGCCGGATGGGCCGCAGCCGGGCCAGGACGGACGACGCGCGCGACGACGGGGAGGTCGGCGGGGTCGAAGAGCTGGAAGAGGTCACCGTACCCTTGTCTCCTTCCTCCCCTCGGAAGCACTACGCTAACGGACCGCAGCAGCAGACGTTCCGCGCGGTCGGAGCGCATCGACAGGAGATCCCCTCGTGCCGAAGTCACGGATCCGCAAGAAGAAGGACCGGCTCACGCCGCCGGAGGGCACCAAGACCCAGAAGACGAAGATCGACCTGAGTTCCGGTCGACGGTGGGTGGCTCCGCTGATGCTGGCGATGTTCGCCATCGGGTTGGCGTGGATCGTCGTCTTCTACGTGACCGAGGGCCGCTTCCCGGTCGAGGCGCTCGGCAACTGGAACATCCTCGTGGGCTTCGGCTTCATCGGCGTGGGGTTTGTCGTCTCCACGCAGTGGAAGTAGCCGCGCCGGCTGCTGTCGGCGTCCGCCGGTGACTGCCGGACGGGCGTCGTCGGCTCGGCGGGCCGAGTTTTCCACAGGCTGTCCACAGGGGTGGGAAAAGTTCTGAAGATCTGTGGATAACTCCGCGCCGAGCTGCTGTGGCACGAGTCCCGGTGGGAGGGCCTGACGGCCCCCACCGGGCTCTTTGACGCACTCGAACAGGGCTGTTGGTCCGTTTTGCGGTGATCTGAACACCGCGCTCCATCATCATGGGCCACGGCTCCACACGTCGTACACAGGCCGCGTCCGGCCTGTGGAAAACCCCACCCAGAGCTGTGCGCAGCGTACGCGTCGGCAAGGCGACTCAGCCGCTGCCCGTCACCGCGTCGGCGACGATGTCACGCACCTCGTCCCTGCTGGGCGTACGGCCGGAGCCGACGAAGGCGCGGGCGGACAGCGGTTCGTCCCAGACGCGGTCGGCCGCCGCCCCGTGGGCGGCCGGGTCTCCGGAGGCGGCGTGGAGGTGTTCCGAGGGCACGAGCCAAGACTGGCCCACGCACCCCGCCGGTGTCAGGCCGACGGCCGGAT
>NZ_WMLF01000546.1 GCF_014156695.1 Streptomyces durbertensis
GCCCGGCACCACCGTCGGCGCCAACGCGAGAGCCCACGCGAACACCGCGGCGACCGCCGTGGCCGCCACCCAGCGTCCGCCCCGCACCGAGGGCAGCGCCCGCCGCAGCACATGCGCCTGCGCCGCCCCCAACACCGCCGGGGAGGCGCCCAGCAGGGCGACGGCGACCACGGCCGGGAAGCAGAACCCGACGGCTTCGCCGAGCGTGGTCCACCGCCACCAGTGGAACCACAGCGGCGTCCCGCCGTGCGCAGGCCGCGCGCCGGTAAAACGCAGTGCGCCGAACGCCGTCAGCAGCCCGTTCAGCGGGGATCCCACCAGCCGCCGACCCCACCGGTCGGCAAGCGGCGGGCGCCCCGCGCGCGGTTCACGATCACGTCCCATACCGGCAGCCTGCGCCCGCCCGAGCCCCCGGGCACAGGGCCGTTGGGCCCCGACCCGCCCGGCCAAGGTCCCGCGTGCGGCGAGCGGCGTTGTGGTCCCGCGTCGAGCGGGCGGCCCGGCTCAGCGGTGGCGCATCGCGTCCAGTGGGGTCAGACGGTAGGCACGGTAGGCCGGACCTGTCGCCCCGGCGAGGGCCGCCAGCAGCACGGCCGCCGCGCCCACCGCCAGCGGAAGCGACGGCAGCGCGCCGGCGTCCCGGCGCCCGAGCACCGTCGCCGCCGCCGTGCCGAGCAACCAGCCGCCGCCGGCGCCCACCACCGCCGCCGAGGCGCCGACGACGCCCGCCTCGGCGAGCAGCATCCGCGCGACATCGCCGTCGCGGAACCCGACCGCCTTCAGCACGCCGATCTCCCGCTCACGTCGCCGCGCGACCCGGGCACCGACGGCAAACGCCCCGACCGTCCCCAGCCCGGTGAGCGTCGCGACGCCCGACCACACGGCGACCGCCGAGGGCGTGCCGCCCGACTCGGCCGCGCGGCCCGTCGGGCCCGCACGTTCCGGGTGCGCCGCGGGCACGGCGTCGGCCGCCGTCTCCGGGGGAGGGGCGCCCGGGCCGCCGGCCAGCACCGCCATGCACAGGGCTGTGGACAACGCGACCGCGGCCAGGGTGGCCGGTGCGAGCAGGGTCGAGAGCGGTCGCCGCGACGCCACCACGTTCCACACGGCCAGCCGCAGCGGGCTCACCCGGCCCTCCGCCGCGTCACCGTTCGCAGCCCCGCCCCGGCCGTCAGCCGGTGCACCTCGTGCGCGCCGGCGACCGACTCGCGGCCCCGGGCGGCGATCACCACGGCCCGCCCCTCGTCGGCGAGTTCACGCAACAGGTCGAGCAGGCGGCGTCCCTCCGCCTCGGGAAGCCCGGCCGTGGGCTCCCCCGCGAGAACCGCCGAAGGCCCGTTCACCAGGGCGCGGGCGAGAACGATCCGGCGCCGCTCACCCGCGCTCAGCTCGTCGGGGCGGCACGCGCCGCGGTCAGCGGGCACACCCACCCGCTCCAGCGCCCACTCCGCCCGCTTCTCTGCCGGCCCGTACCGGCCGTCGTAGGGCAGCAGCACGTTCTGTCGCGCCGAGTACCGGGGCAGCAGCCCGCACTCGGGCAGCACGTATCCGAAGCGCTCACGGCGGATGTCCGCCAGCTCCCAGCGGGGAAGGCCGCCGGTGTCCCGTCCGTCGAGCAGGACGCGGCCCTCGCCGGGCGGCGTGAGCAGGCCCAGTACGCGCAGCAGGCGGAAGGCCCCCGAGTCGGGCGCACCGAGGAGGACGGTGACCGCGCCCGTTCCGACCCTGAGGTCGATCCCGGGCGGCGTTCGAGCCGTCCGTCCGGCACACGAGAAGGGCACCCTCACCCCGCGTGCCTCGATCAGCACGCCCACGTGCCTTCTGCCGCCTTCCCCTCACCGGCCGGAGTCGCGGCGCCGCGCGACCCCCCGACCGCACGGCACCGCAGGGATGCGCGGCCCGGTCCGACCGCACTCTCCGTGTCCGTGTCTCCACGCTATCGGCGTGGCGCCCGCCAGCCGTCCGTCGGCAGACGGATCCTTACCCCCACCTTTCGGCGGGGGCGTACGCGCGGCGGCGCCCGGCTCGCGGCCGGGGAGCGCGACTTTCTGTCCACAAGCTGTGGACAAGGGGACGCACGGGTGAGCGCCCGGGCGGTCAGGGTTTGCGCCAGTGAATCGAGTAGCGCCACAGCAGGTGGCGGCGCCAGCGGCGGCCGGGCAGCAGCCGGGCACTGGTCCGCCGGACCTCCGCCCAGCTCTCCGCCGGCTCCGCGACCGGCATCCCCGCCGGTTCCACCGACCCGCCGTGCCGGCGGGCCAGCATCCGGTGCGCCGGTACGCCGGCCGCACTCACCAGCCAGTCGAGCGGCGTGACCGTCCGGGCCAGCCCGACGACCACAAGTGACCCGCCCGGTCGCAGCAGTTCGGCCATCCGGCGTAGACCGGATGCCGTGCCCAGATGATGCAGTACGGCCACCGAGCAGACGAAGTCAAAGGACGCGTGCGGGAGTTCCGCACCCGACGACTCGTCGAGCACGTCCACCGGCCGGAAGTCGACCCGGCCGCCGGCCGGCGTGTTCCGCCTCGCCAGCCGGACCATCTCCGGCGACCGGTCCACCGCCGTCACCGACCCCGCCACCCTGCTCAGCATCCGCGCCAACATCCCGTCGCCGCAGCCCACTTCAAGCGCCGAGCAGCAACCATCGGGCACGGCGGCCAGGACCAGTGGATGGTAGTGCGCGTTGTGGTTCCAGTAGCCGTCCGTGCCGTGCGAGCCCATCCGGTCACGGTACTCGCGAACCCCGCCGCCAAGCCCTTGGTCCCCCCGGGCGCCGACCGGCACCCGGCGTCGAGCGCGCCCCCGCCCGGTGCCATGATGAGACGTACAGGGGAATCCCACCTCCGCAGGCCCGCCGGCATGCGAGGAAGGACAAGATCCGACATGACCAGTCGATCGACCGCCAACGACAATCCCGCGACCCTCTACGGGCCCGTATCCCTCTTCTTCGGCCTCGTCGCCTTCGCAGGTGTGATGGCGTACGGCTTCTTCTCCGCTTTCTTCGCCCTCGTGGCCGGTGGACTCGGCGCGGCCCTCGGGGGCCTCGGCTTCGCCAGCGGCTACCGGCAGATCCAGTGCGCCGTCGGCCTCGCCACCGGCCTGGCGAGCCTCCTCTACCTCTTCGCCTTCGCCCTCACCCCCCACCTCTACTGACACCGACCGGCCTGCCCCGGCC
>NZ_WMLF01000547.1 GCF_014156695.1 Streptomyces durbertensis
CGGTTCGCCGCGTCGGGCGTCGGCGAGTATCCACAGCCTGTGGAGGGCGAGCAGCTCCTCCGGCGTGGCCCCGCACAGCCGGGCGAGGCGTTCGACCGGCGCGTACTCGGTGGGCACGGCGGCGCCGTGGCAGTAGCGGTGCAGCGTGGACGTGCTCATGTGCAGCCGCTTCGCCAGCGCGCCGTAGCTGCGACCGGAGCGGTCCTTCAGTTCGCGCAGGCGCGTCGCAAAGCGCTCCCGCTCGTCGCAGGCATCCACCATCGATATCCCCCCACCGTCCGCGCCGACGGTCTGTCGCGTTCCTGATGGCCGTTCCAGGACACCGGTGTTCTCGCAGGTCAGGTCGTTCCCGCCGTTCCATCATCCCGTATGCCCGGCGCACGCGTTGATTGTGGCGCGCGGCGGTCGAGACTGCTCCCAGGGACTCGCCGACCAGAGTCCCGTAAGGCCATCGATCCGCATCAGGAGAGCCGCATGACCGCTGTGAAGACCACGCCCGCCGCCGGGCGTGGACGGGGACGCCGTGTCCGTCTGGCCGGGACCGCCCTACTGGGGCTGGCCGCCGTCGCCCTGTGCCTGCCGCAGGCCGCTCAGGCCGCCGCCGGCGCGAAGTCCGCCGAGGGCGTCGCCACCGCCAAGTCCGCCACCGCCAAGTCCGCCACCGCCAAGGCCGTGACGTCGGGAAGCAAGGCCGCCGCGTGGAAGCCGGGCGCGGTCAGCCCCCGGCTGTCGGGGCTGCTCCTGCCGGGCGACCTTCCGCCGCACAAGGACGGCTGGTTTGTCAGCGAGACCGGCCACGGGCTCCTGCCGCACGGCGAGCTCTGCGTGACGGACGGCCTGCTGCCGAAGGCGGGCGCGAAGTACCGGACGTTCCAGAGCGGGTTGGACGCGGGGGCGAGCCAGACCGTCGTGAAGGCGAAGAACGCCACCGCGGCCGCGAAGCTGGTGAAGAAGGTGCGCGCGTCGGTCGAGGGCTGCCCGGCGAGGTGGAAGAAGGAGGACCCGACCGGCAAGGTCAGCTTCCGCGACCTCGGCGACTTCGGCGCGGGCAAGGACGGCCGGGTCTACGCCATCGCCACGGAGAACTGGGCGCAGGACGTCAACGTCATCGGCGTCGGCCGCAAGGACAACCAGGTGACGATCGTCCAGTGGGGCCAGATGGGGACGTTGAAGGACGTGCCGGAGAAGGAGTTCAAGAAGACCATGCGGACGGCGGTGAACAAGCTCGTCCGCTGATGACGGGCGTTCCGCCGGGCCGCGTGGGGGACGGCCTGGCGGAGCACCGCGCGGGACGTCGGGCCGGTCGGTCGCGTGTCCGCCCACGCGGCCGGCCGGCCCGGTCGTCGGTCAGTCCCGCTGCGCGTCCGCGGGCAGCTGCCGCAGCCGTACGGTGGTCGAGGACTTCACGCCGAACCCGTGGTCGAGCAGCTTCGTGGCGTCGGGGTAGCGGTCCTTGGCGTTGAGGACCACGCCGATGACCGTCCTGCCGTCGCGGGTGCCGGCGAAGACGAGGCACGGGCCGGCCGCGGTGGTGGTGCCGGTCTTGACGCCGGTGGCGCCGCGGTAGGAGCCCAGCAGCCGGTTGGTGTTGTACCAGGTGTAGGTGCGGGTGCCGCCGTTGCTGGTGGTCGCCTTCCGCACGGTCTTCTGGGTGCCGACGACGGTGCGCAGCGTCTTGTTCTTCAGCGCGTTGCGGGCGAGCTTCGCCAGGTCCTTCGGCGTCGAGTAGTTGTTGCCGGTGTTCGAGTTGCCGTCGAACGAGTCGAACCTGGTGTTCTCCAGGCCGAGGGCGGCGGCCCTCTTGTTCATCTTGCCGATGAACGACTTGGTCCGCGCGGAGTTGGTGGTGCCGGTGCCGAAGGTGTCGGCGAGGGCGTACGCGGCGTCCCCGCCGGACGGCAGCAGTGCCGCGTACAGCAGCTGGCGCACGGTGACCCGGTCGCCGGTCTTCAGGTCGGCGGTGCTCGAACCCGTGCGGGTGACGTAGTCGCGGTAGGCCTGTTTGACGGTGACCTTGCGGTCCAGGTTGAGGTCCTTCTCCCTCAGTACGACGTGGACGGTCATCAGCTTTGTGGTGCTGGCTATGGGGCGCCGGGTGTTGGGCGCCTTGCCGTAGATGCGGCTGCCGGTGGCGTCGTCGACGAGGTACGCGCCCCGGGCGCTGACGGTCGGGTCGGCCAGTGGCGCGACGGCCCGCGGGGCGGACTGGTTGACCTGCGCGGCGGGCTGAGCGGCCTGGGCCGCGGGGGCGACGAACACCGCCCCCGACAGCAGGGCCGCGGTGGCGGTGGTCGTGGCGACGGCGCTGACGACTGTGTTCGAGCGGCCCGATCGGCTGCTCGATCTCCTTCTTCTCATGCCTCCTCAAACCGTCGGACGCGCGGAAAAGTTGCCTTGACGGGGGAGGATTCTCGAACAGTCCGGTTCTAGTGCTGCTCGGCCGGTTCCGGTTCGGTGGGGGCGGCGCCGAGCCGGCGTTGCCGTGCCGTGTAGGCGGTGACGGCGCGCCACAGGTCGCGGCGGTCGACCTGCGGCCAGTACTCGTCGGTGAAGTGCAGTTCGGCGTAGCTCGACTGCCACGGCAGGAAGTTCGAGATCCGGTGGTCGCCACCGGTGCGCCACAGCAGGTCGACGTCCGGGAGCTGGGGGCGCGGCAGGTAGCGGGCGAAGGTGTGCTCGGAGATCTGCGGGGGCGCGATCTCCCCGGCGACCGCGGCGCGCGCCAACTCGGAGGCCGCGCCGGCCAGTTCGGCGCGCCCGCCGTAGTTGACGCACAGGGTGAAGGTCAGCCCGGAGCGGTCCTGGGTGGTGCGCTGGCGGTTCTCCAGCACCTCCACCAGCTCGCGGGGGAGGTTGTCGGGGCGGCCGGCCCAGCACAGCCGCACGTCGTGGTCGAACAGCTCGTCCTCCTCCAGTTCCGCGCACATGGTGCGGAACAGTTCGGAGACCTCGCCGGCCGGGCGGCGCCAGTTCTCGGTGGAGAAGGCGTAGACGGTCAGGTGGCCGAGGCCGATCTCCAGCGCGCCGTGCACGATGTCGCGCAGCGCGGCGGCGCCGGCGCGGTGGCCCTCGTGGCGGGGCAGACCGCGTTCGGTGGCCCAGCGGCCGTTGCCGTCGGCGATGACGGCGACGTGGGCCGGCATCCGGTCGGGATCGATCAGGGG
>NZ_WMLF01000548.1 GCF_014156695.1 Streptomyces durbertensis
CCCACGCACCACTTCCCCCAGGCCGCCCGCAACTGCCCGCCCCCGGCCCGGCCGCGGGCGGCACCGGAGGCTGGCTTAGGCTGACGTGCGCGCGTGGCGCGCGAACAACTGACGGGGGAATCAAGTGGGTTTCAGTGGTGTACGCGGCTTGCACGGCATACGCGAGCGGTTGGCCAGACGTCCGCGGCGCACGGTGGCGGCATCGCTGGCCCTCAGCCTCACCGCCGGACTCCTCGGCGGCTGGTGGGTGAGCGAGCGCGCCCAGGGGCACCATCTGACGTTCGCGGACACCGCGCCACGAGTGGTGCCGACCGGCAAGCCGGACCGGGACTGGCCCTCCCGGGGCGACCTCCTCGACGACGACGCACTGCTGCGCACCGCGATGCGCGCCTACGCGGTGCAGCACGGCGACAGCAAGGAGTTCGACGCCCGGGCCCGCTCCAACCAACTGGCGGCCGAGCCGCCGACGGTGCTCTTCGCCGGCACTCTCGGCGCGGCGAAGGTACCCACGGTGCTGCTTGTGGACAACCACCGGGACCGGATCTTCCAGTACGAGGAGCGGGACGGTGAAGGCAACCGTCGGACGCAGCAGCTCTCGTCGCGGGCCACCTACCAGGGGGCGTTCCCCCTCCTCCTCAACCCGTCCGGGGACGCCCCGAGGAACCGGTCCAGGGAAACGTGGCCCAGAAAGGACCTGCGGCTCGTACTCCCGCAGGGCCTCTCCAACCCGCGCGTCGCCGGCTTCGACGGCAAGCGACCCACCTGGCGGCCGGTCACGGTCAAGGACGGGGTCACCGAACCGCTGCGCTCCCACGACGCCGGCTTCGACTGGCCCGGGAGCGGGTGGAGGTCCGGCACTCTGTCGGAGTGCAACCAGTCCGGCCTGCTGCTGCGCGCCACCATGCGCCTCGGTTCGAAGCGCGCCACGGAGGTGTACTACCTCGTACGCGAGCGCGACTTCCACCCGATCAAACTCTACTTCGACCTGACAAGACAGCCGAACGAACCACTGAACGCCCCGCACGCCCGCACCCTCGCCCGCTCCCTGCTGTGTGCTGGTGCCCCCATCCCCCGGGGCGAGCAGCTTCTCGAGATCTACTGGGTACCGCTGTGGCGGGGCGCCTCCCCGGACAACCCCGGACGTCAGGAACTCGCCTCCGTCCTGACGGGGACCCTGGACGGAGAGACGCACACGGGCCTGGTCCTCGTCGGGGTCGACGAGCCCCGCCACATCGACTACTTCGTCAAGCCCGAATTCCCCAGTGACGCCAACCAGCAGAAGTTCGACCACTGGACGGCGTGTGCGTACTGGGACGGCCAACTCGTCGCGGCCGGCGAGGTTTTCACGGGCAAGGAGATGGACACCACCCGGATCAAGGTGACCAATCTGACCACCGGCAAGCAGGTCACCGGGAGCGGGAACGCCCTCACCGTTCCGCTCTCAGAACTCGGCCAGACCCAACAGAGCTCCCTGTTCGCCACCTTTACCGGCAAAGGGCGCACCAACGGCAGGTCCCACGGCGGCATCAAAACCATCCGCTGCTACCCGGCCGGCGACACCCCCACCTTCTGACCCGAATCACGGTATCGGCCCCGGACACCCTCACGAGGGCTCGACACCGAGCGACGACGCGCGGTCGGGTTGCGTGAGTACCGGGGCCCGGGGCGGTTGCCGGGGGCCGTTCAGCCGGACACCGGGCAGGTCGTCGCAGCTGTACGGCCGTTGCCTTTCCTCTCGGGTTTGCCCCGGTCGCACCATGCCCGCGCCCGAGCACGCGTCGCGTGTGCGGCCGGCGTGCGCCGTGCACGCCGCGTACGGCATGTAGGACTGTGCGTCCGGAAATGTGGGGCCGCGCCTTGTGGAAATCCGGCGTGGTGTGGTGCCGTGAAAGTCGATGCCCGGCCGGCCCCCGCGGTGTAGTGCCGCACCGCCTCTGCCCCGGCGGGGTCGGGGCGTTCCCCATACCCGTGGCCGGAATTCAGGTCGACGGAGTCGTCTCCGTTGGTTCCGTCTCACGCTCGCGCCTGGCGCGTCGGCCCGGCATACCCGCGGCACCCCCGCACGGGAGGGGCGGCTCAGCGCGGTCGACGCGTCGCACCTCACAAACCTCACCCCCCGCCTCCAGGAGGAGCAGTGACCAGCGGCATCGTCATCCCCCCACTGTGGTGTCCGATCGACCTCGCGATCAGGCCCGGGGCCGCCGGTGTCCAGGACGGCTCTCGCACCTGGCTGGAGCGGCACGGCCTGGACGAGCGATCACTGCGCCGGGCGGCAGCCACGGACACGGGCTTCCTCGCCTGCACCTGGGCGCCCACCGCCACGGACGAAGGGGTGCAGCTGCTGTCCGACTGGCTGGTCTGGGCCCTGCTCTTCGACGACTACTACTGCGACAGCGGCCCCGACGCGGACCGGCCCGGCACGTTCAACCCGCTCGCGGCACGCATGATGGCCCGCGCGCTGTACCCCGAGACTCCACCCACCGGCGACACCGCCTTCGACGCGTTCGCCTCCGCGCTCGCCGACCTCGTCACCCGCGTCCACAACCGCGCCGAGCCCGAACTCGCCCACCTGTTCTCCCTGGTGCACTACCAGTGGGCCGTCGGCGCGATGTGCGGCGTCAGCGACCGGGCCCACGGCAGCCTCCGCTCCGTGGAGGACCATTTCCTCATCCGGCCGCCGGACGGCGGCTCGCTGTGCAGCGTGCACATGATCGAGGTCGCCGAAGGAACCTGTCTGCCGTCCCGCGAACGCGTTCGCGCCGATGTCCGGGCCCTCACCCAGGCGGCCGGGATCCTGTTGACCGTCCCCACCGACCTGGCCTCCTACTCGCACGAACAGACCCAGAGGAGCCTGGAGTCCAACCTCGTGCACATCCTCGGCGCCGAGCGGTCCCTCACCGCGCAGGCCGCCACCGAGCAGGCATGCGACCTGCTGGAAGTGGTCATGGACTTCTTCCTGCGCATGACCGCCCAGCTTCACGAGGAGGGGGACCCCCAACTCCACCGCTACACCGACCAGCTGACTCACATGGTGCGGGGTACCTACGAGTGGCAGCGCTCCCTCCCCCGCTACACCACCGCCCTGGAGACCTCCGGTACCCCCGACGGCACCACGGTGACCCGGCCGGACACCCCGCTCCACGACATCACCCACCGCCCGAAC